>DFWB01000320.1 GCA_002380675.1 Akkermansiaceae bacterium UBA4145 | reverse complement strand
AAATCTGCAGAGCAGATCGAGAGGCAATATCGATCCACGAGGGGAGGGATCCGCATGGCCGACTTTCCTCCGTAACTGAGACCATAGAATCCAATTCGGTCAGCGTCGACGAAGGGCAGCCCTGCGAGCCACTCCGTGATCTGCCGATGCTGAGGCACCATGACCGAGAACAGAGTACACCCTACCGCATTGGCCTTGAACTGAAGGATCCGGAAAAGGTCCCAGCCCAGATAGAGGTTCTGGGGGGCAAAGGTCACGAACCCACGCTCCGCCAGACGAGTCGCAAAGGCCTTGTAGTAATGATAATCCTTCTCCCCCACTGTCGACTGCGGCCGCCCTTCCAGACCGTGCTGGCAAACCACCACCGGCCGCTTCTCCGAACCATCGAGCTTCATGTCCTTGGGGAGAGTCAGGATCCCGTAGGCTTGGACCCCTGCCTGCACATCGAGCACCACCTCGTAACTGATCGTCCCCGGTCCTTCCTGATAGCTGCGGGTGCGCGCATTGGGCTCCGCCAGATTCTGCAGGCTCCCATGCTCGCCAATCACCTCTTTACTGAACCTCTCCCGCAGCGGCGCAATACTCGCTTCATAGTTTTCCAAGCTATCCAGCTTCACGACTTTGAAGAACTCCCCCCGCACCCGCTCCGATTCAACCAGGACCCGCTGATTGTGCCGGTCGATTGCTTGCACTTGCTCCGCATGACGACGGGCAATATTCTTCGCGGTCTGCAAGGGCTTGATAGCCGCCCACCAGAGATCGCGCTTCCCCAGATTGTTCGCTGGGACTCCCACCCCAATCTTCTCCAGCAACGTCCGCCAGCTCTCCGGCTGAATCGCACTATCCGTGGAGCGCAGAACCACTGTCTCATTGCCAATGAGCCCGGCCTCGATCCGAACCTCCTCACCCTTCGGTTCCAACAGTCTTCCCGGCTTGCCCCGCTTACCTGCTCCTTTCCGGACTCGCTCCGGCACGCCCTGCTGGTCGAGACGAAAACCGTACTCCGGAAAATGACCGGTCTCGATCACAAGCGGCCGGGGAGCGATCAGACGGGCGATCTCAGCATCCGAGTGACCGCGCAGCAAACCGAAGACCGTGCGGTCTGCGGGCTCATCCCACACCTTCCCCCGCGGACCGAAATACCCGCTTACCAAAGTCCCATCGAGCCGTTCGTCGAGGGCCGCAGCATAAAGAGCAAGCCGTCCGCCTTCTCCCCAACCAACAACTGCCAGCTTCCCGCTCGTGCTTTTACCGGACCGGCTCGGTTCGTCTCTCCGGAAGCAATCGACCGCCGCCAGGACCTTGAGCACCTCATAGCCCGCGAGGGTACGCCCCAACTCCCAGGCCGGACGGTGCAACCACTCTCGCATAGGCATGGCATGATGCTCCGTCCGCTTGATGAGCACTGGCACCAGAACCCGACAGCCGGCCAAGGCCATTTCCGCCGCAAAGGGACGGGTCTGCTGACTCTCGAAATGCGGTTCCATCGCCCCCAGTTCTTCCGGATCCTGATCCGCATCCGGCAACGCAATGATATCCGCCAGCGGCGCCCTGCCGATCGGCTCAAAGAGCAGACCCACCGCCTCCGTGTTCCCGAAGGTCTTCCAACTCACCTCGTTCACAGTGTAGTTCTTCCCATTGCCAATCGGCCCCCAGCGGCGCCCAGCGAAACGAAACGAGTTATCCTCGGGATTTTGGTCCCTCGGCAGACCCAGAATCCGGGCCAGCTCTTCCCGCGTTCCTCCCCTGCGATCTTTCAATTCTGCCGCTATCTCAGCATCAAGAAAACGATCCACTCCCTCTATCATCGTTATCGAAAGATCTCCTGATTCCCCCAGAAGTTCCGTTCCCGGCAGCGAACTCCTCTCAACAACCTTCCTAAGGGATGGCCAGTCCGGTGCTCCCAAAGCCGAAGAAGTCAGGCAAATGATAAGGCCGGTAATTCCCACTTTCCTCATTCCGCAACATTAAAGCCCTGATCCCGCGATTGGGAGGGGAAAGATAGCGCGACATTCGCAGACTCGAAGGTCTGAATACTGAGGCAGTCGTGAACAACCAATCCAACTGCAGATCAGCGTTCAAGAAATGCGGCCCATTTCGTGTCCGGAGTAACCGGAGTCAAACTAATCCCACCCGCCGGACCCTTTCCAGCGGGAGCTACTGTCAGCGAGACCGCTTCTCTTGATCGACTAAAGCGTGCGAGTTCCAGCGCCACCCTTCCCATTGTAAATCTTGGGTTCATCTCCACGACCGGCTTCCATCTCAACGAACCCTCCTCGTCCCTGTAAAAAAAGCTATCCACTCCTATGGGACCAGTGAAGTGATGCTCCTCAAGAAGATTACTCAGATGAGGTTCCAGCACGGCTTCCTGAAAATCAACTAGATGACCTCGTGGAGAAGACCCGGCGAACAGAGCTCTTCGCAAATCCTTCTCCAGGCCATCCGTAAACCGATTAGTCACTGTAGCACGACGGAACTGCCCCCGACGGCTATTCTCCATGATGGCAATCCCTCTCCTCACCAAACCCTCCTTCGTCATGTCGTAATGCATCGAAAAATCCTTCACTCTCTCCAGCCATGGCTCAATCACAAGAGCTCCGTGGTGACAGAGCAGCCGCCTGATTGCTGACCGAGATTTACGGGAGAGCTCATCAGACGTATTGCAAATAACCCTTTCTCTCCCTGCAGTACTGAAGGGCGCTTTCAGAATACAGAATGCATATGGTGAGTTCGCTACCCAGCTCTCAATCTCCTCAACAGACGAAACCCGTACTCCAACGCAATCAGGATTGCAGAGGAAGGAGCAGCTCTGCCTTTCGATGAGTTTCTTGAGAAAATCAGCATGCAAGGCCTTGGAGAACAAATTCCGGCTAACTGGGGCAGCATCCACTCCCATTTTTTGGATTAGCGATTCTGCATCTGGAGTATGCGCCCAGGGCCTTATGCCGTGAATCTTTCGCTTTCTGATCTCCGGAATGCGATCAAAGGTGACCAGTTCTGGAAGCTCTAACCCCGCATCCAGCAGACCGGCAAGAAAATCGGTCGCCGGCATCGACGGCATCATGACAACATCTTCTCTCCGAGCAAGGTATGCTGGAAGGAGCGCGAGATCGCGCTCGATCTCAAGGGTGGCCCTACTCGGCTTTGGCCTTGCGACGACAAGGCTCTCCTCTCCTCCGGGGTTGAACCAGAACACATTTGGCGTCCTCCCCTTGGACTGCCCACAAACACGTAACTCCTTGATAAATTCCTCATCCAAACCCGCTTCCCGACGCCCCTCTTCATTAAAAGCAAAGGCCCCCTTTGCCCGGGAAGGCGAAAGAGGAAACTGCAAGCCGGAAACAAATTGCTGCCAGTCACTACCATCCTGCTTCCACTTCCGGAACCATTTCAGCCCATAACTCACATGTCCGATCTCATCCTCATAAATTCGCTGAAGAAGAGCGGCTGTTTTTTTGTCTCCCGCCTCTCCAAAAATTGCTGCATACCCACGCGCGTAATCGAGATTTGCCTGCTCAAAGGTCAGGGACAGGCGCGTCACATAGTCCAATGGCGTCTTCACGGAGGAAACCATCTTCCAGAAGAATCCATTGACCGGAAGCTCGCCAAATTCAACACCGCATTGCGCCATTCTTCCCAGATACATTTTGGTATGCATCTGCTCCTCTTTGAGGGTGCTCAGAATCCCGTCGCGAAATTCAGTTGGAGCATCAGGAAACTTTAGAAGCATAAGGGCCATCAGCTCTGTAGCCAGCAATTCATGATTGGCGAAGAAATGGAGTAGCCTTCCTCTCTGGTGATCATCCTCAATACCCGACATTCCAGGGAAGTCCGCTCGCGTCCCATCTTGACGCAATTCCAACCCTCTGGGCCGCGAGGGAACCTCGGGAGAAATCAACGCATTTCCCCGGTTTTGGTCTGTAATACCAGCTGGAGGAGGGCCTAGTTTTTCCTCAAGGCTTGTGCCAAAAAGCACCCGCTCTGCAAAATCCCTTACGGTCATCTACCTTCAACAAATTCAACTTCACCCCACCGATCCGGAAGATGCATGTTCACAGCTCCCTGTGGACTCCAGACCCAGTTATCCTCCGGGTGTTCCTGCTCTTCCGGATTGAGGCTCTCGGCAATCGGGGTGCCATGAGGCGGGATACGGACATATCTCCCGTCAACCACGTCGTGCTTCCACTGCACCCGCGAAAAATTAACCTTCCATGTATCCCCGGGAAGAGGCGGGGTAGAGCTCCTCTTATTATACTTGGAGAGGCCAGACCAAGGGAAAGCCACTGATACCGACCACCCCTCATCACGATCGGAGGGATCGTTCAACGAACCGCGAACCTCCACCGCACTACGCAAGTCAGGCAAGTTACAACCAAGAATAGGAACCCCTCCCTCTCCATAGGGTTTCGGCAGGCTCAGTTCCCAGATGCTTCCGAGCGCATTGATCTCGAATTCGTAGTAATCAAGACCATCACCGTCCGGGTCCATGAAAACCTCAAAGTCATTATCCTCAAACATGACTGCATTTTTCTCCGTGATCGTTCCCCAGACATGGGGCTCCTGCAACTCGGCTCCCACGTAGAAAAACGCATCATCCCATCCCATTTTGACCCGGGTGCGAAATCTTGGCTGCAGCTCTGGATCTCCCGTTATGTCCACGAAGTCCTCAGTCCAGTCCATCTCGGCCCATCCGACGCCCGACAGAGACCCGTCGATCTGCGGAGTGCTATCAACCCTGCGGCAAAGGTATCTCCGCGGAACACTAGTCTCTTCCCGGATCATCTCTTCAATGCTGAAGCTCAAGGTGCAACTCTGCGGTAGCAACAGAATTCGGATCCGGGCGTTGCTTAAGCGACTCCCATATAACCCGGGCTTTCCGTTCTAGCTTGCCTTTAAATACTTCCACGCCATCCGCATTCACGGTGACAACCTTATCGAGATTCACAAGCCGATCGCTCAGCCGGAGAATGATCTCTTTTGCTCCTCCGGACTGAATAGTCACCTGCTGTCCTTGGACCTCCGCCTCAATTTGCTGTCCTCCCTTCGCCACTCCCTTCGGCACCTGAAGCCAATAAAAACGCTCGTGGGTACGTCCACTCTGTTTCCACACGATCCTTTTCGGCCAGGGATCACGTGTCTTGGCAATCATCCAGGGCAGGGCTTCCCTGTCATCTCCATTCATCCAGTGCCCATGTTGCGGATAAATTGTGGCCTTATGATCGTAGCCACCTGGATCTGCTTCTCTGAGTTCTTCAAGTGTTTTACCCCATTGCGCGGCCACCTTGTTGCGACCATATGCTCCGTCTTTTCCTCCCATGAAAATCATGAAAGGTAGGTTTCGTAAACCCAGCGGACTCGCGTTGTTCGGATGGCCTGCCATCATAGCAGCCGCTGCGAAACGATCAGCCATCCGGGGCGCAAGTTGATAAACTCCGTCTCCCCCAGCCGAGTAGCCCATGAGGTAAACTCGGTCGGGATTAACACCCCTTGTGATCACGAAGTTGGCAATCAGGCGGTCAAACAGATCATCAATATGACTCTGGTGCCAGAGATTCCATGTGTCAGTTGGCGCCCGGGGGGCCACCACGATGCCCTCACTTGGCGCGTACAGCCGAATCTGGTTCTGCCACTGCTGGTCATTGACCCTGGGTGGTGCCCCACCCCCACCATGCATTGAGATCCACAGAGACCGCCCCGTTTCCGGAGCCTTCCCAAAGGTCTGTTCAAGAAATTTCATTTCCTTTCCGGCCGCCTTCGCGACCTTCCTTCTCATTTCTGCTTCGCGATCCTCTGCAAGCTCCTTTCTTACTGTCTCCCAGATAAGACCTCGCGCACGCTCCACATCCTTTCGGGAAAGCGCTCCTTGCGGAACAGAAAGATGCCGCTCCTCTGGAAGCAGAGCAAGCCACTGGCTGATCGCCTTGAGCTCAACACTCCCCTTTCCCAGCTCAGACCACACCAAATCCATCGTCCCCTCTCCCTCACCGACTGCCTTGAAATTTTCCCACCGCGCCTCTTCCTCGTACCTGACTCTCAGGCGATACTCCTCTCCTGTCGTGACCTTGAACGCAGGCATATCATTGAGATCAGTTGTTCCCGCCCGGGTAGTAACCTCTGCCAAAACCTTCCCCTCCCCATCGAGCAGTTCAACTGCCGAGACTAAACGATCACCTCCCTGCTTGTCCCACAGTCGTAGATATACCGTGGACTGCTTGATTCTCCGCTCCTGATTCTTGGCGTAACGCGCGGTGACATTAACTGCTGGGACTTCCCGATTCTCGAGATCCCAGACCATGGGGAAGTGATGATCTGTCCTTTGCCAAGACGTGGCCCAGATCGCATGCCTCCAGTCATTGGCAATGGCCTTGGATGCATCTCCCACAAACCACGCCCGGTTCAAGCCTGCCTTGTTGTACTCGTCAGCCCCGGTAAAAAACCACTTCCCGGAGTCATAAATCTCCGTCCAGGTATGATTGCCCCGTTTATTACTCCAGAGAGGCGTTCCTGCAACCCGGGCAGGCACACCAACAGAGCGGCACGCGTCCACCAGGATGATAGAAAGTCCCGTGCAAGTTGCTTTCCCCAGTTTGATGGACTCTGAGGGACTCTGGTTGGGCGCCTTCCGACCCGTATTATAGTGCACCTTAATCAGGTTGAACAAATTCTTGTTGATAGCCTGCACCGCTTCCGTGGTCGTCCGGCAATCCTTCACCATTCCCCGGCACTGCTCGTAGAATCCAGCCCTCCATGCCTCGCGCGTTTCATCCAAGGAGGCATACGGCACTACGTCGTTGAAAAAAATCTCCTCAGGCAAGTCCTTGCACCATGGGAACTCTTCCCGGGCTTTCACCGCGAGACTCAGGTTTTCCATAAGGAAGTCACTCTTTAAGACCTTGAGGTCATACTCCGGCATTCCACTAACAAGGAAAGCAGCAGCTCTACGACCCATATCACCATGCCTCTCACTTGCCCTGCTCACAAAGGTCGATATTTCCTCGGCATTCTTACCGGCTGCCCCAAGACGCTCTTTCCACTCAGCCGCCACTTGTCCCCCGGCGAGAAGAACTGTTCCGACACAGGCTGCCATCGCCATGCTTTTCATGCCCTGAAACTAGCTGTTCCAGCCTTCCGGGCAAGAACCTAAGAAGTGGCTACTCAGCTTACTTTTCTTCGCGAGTTCTCCTCTGCTGGACGAGAAATTCCATTCTGCGATACTCCTCCACTATCTCCCGTAAATTAGCAGAAGTGCGGTCATAGGACTCCTTCGCCGAACCAAGCCGCTCCTCTGCCTTCCTATGCGCGAGATCCTCTTGCTCCTTCTGTTCCCTCGCCTTTATCACCCGCGCTTCCGCCATATCCACCAGTCGCTGGCCAGATTTGATGCGTGTCTCATGCCGTCGCTGGATAGCACGGGCCTGATGAACGGCCCGTTCCGCATTCTGCTTTTGCCTCTCTGCGTCGCGGACCTTTTGTTCCCAGCCTCGCCGCCGGCCGGCATCTTCCTGCGGAAGGGAAGCCAGTCCCTGCTTCATTTCCTCGATCCTCATCTTCGCCTTCTCCACAATTTCTATTTTTGTCGCCATGTCTTCGGCCGCCTGCAGAGCCATCTTCTGGTCCTGCTCAACTCGCCGGACCTTATCCTGCACCTGTCCCTGCATACGGCCTACGTTCGCAGCTCCACGAGCAGCCATGGCCTTCAGCCGACTGACAATCTGCTGGGACCGGATCCAGTCCGCTTTGGCCACGTTCCTCGCAGCCTCCTGCTTCGTCCGCTCCTCCCCAATCGCAACCAGGGCTTCGGCAAGCT
>DFWB01000171.1:8496-9869 GCA_002380675.1 Akkermansiaceae bacterium UBA4145 | reverse complement strand
GGATTGGCCTCAATATCTTGGCCCCGGGCGCGATGCGGTCTGGAGGGAGAAAAATGTAGAGCTTGATTTTGCCAAGCGATCTCCGCAGCTACTCTGGGCGGCCCCAACGGGAGGCGGTTACGCCGGTCCCTCAGTGGCTGAAGGCAGGGTCTTTGTCGTGGACCGCCTTGCCGAGCCCTACGTCCCCGGAAAGCTGAAACCCGGTAGTAATGTGAATTTTGTGCGAGCTCGTATCCCTGGGAAGGAGCGGGTTCGCTGTCTCAGAGAGAGTAACGGAGAGGTTCTCTGGGAGGACGCCTACGACGCCGATTATTCCTCAGTCTACCCTTACGCGATTGGACCCCGAACGACGCCTCTGGTGCATGAGGGAGTGGTCTATACGCTGGGAGCGGAGGGCCACCTGCGGGCCTATACCGCGAAAGGGGGAAAACTGGTGTGGCACCGGAACATTCTGAAGGAATACAAATTGGAAACTCCGCTCTGGGGAACGGCTGGCCATCCTATTGTCGAGGGTGAGCTTCTGATCTGTCCGGTGGGTGGTAGCGGAACTACGGTGGTTGCTTTCGATCGCAGGACCGGCAAGGAGCGCTGGAGGGCGTTGGATGTTGCCCAGTCAGGCTATGGCACTCCGGTGATTGAAACGATCAATGGCCATCGTCAGCTTCTCGTCTGGGATGCGGAAAACCTCAACGGCTTGGACCCGGAAAGCGGAAAGGTATTCTGGAGCGTTCCCTTTAAACCGCAGTTCGGAATGGCCATTGGCGCTCCCCGGGTCTGGAAGGATCTCGTTTTCATCATGGGCTATAACAATAAGTCGGGAGCGATCCGGGTTGCTCCTGATGGAAAGTCGGCGAGGCTGGAGTGGGGCCGTAATCTGCGCAAGGGAGTGGCCGGTGTTATGAACACGGCATGGACCAGTGGCGGATATATCTATTCGGGGGGGCAGCGGGGGCTCTTTCGTTGTGTGATGATGGAAACCGGAGAACGGATCTGGGAAACGCCTCGCCCACTCCTGCGGGCCGATGGTTCGGGTCGCGGTCCGTGGCCTCATGCCTTTACCGTGCATCACGAGCCCTCTGGGCAGACTCTGATCTTCAATGACCACGGGGAAATGATCAGTGCGAGGCTCAGCCCGGAGGGATACCTGGAGGTTGCTCGGACTTCGATCATTGAGCCTACCCACACGGTGGCTGGCCGGCTCCTGGTGTGGTCCCACCCGGCCTTGGCAAATGGTCGGGTTTACTGTCGCAACGACAGGGAGGTGCGTTGCTGGGATCTTGGCAGGGGGGAGCCCTGATGGTCTTTTCGGGACGGATTTTAGCTGTAACGAAGCAAGGTTTTGGTGCGTAATATCTCCGTGCAAAGCCGGTGCC
>DFWB01000171.1:0-8158 GCA_002380675.1 Akkermansiaceae bacterium UBA4145 | reverse complement strand
CTCTCTTCTTTGTGGCGGGGATCTTTCCCGTCCTCGCCGAGAAGGAAATCGTCTGGAAGAAGGCGCGTGAATTCTGGTCGTTCCAGCCGCCGCGCTCTGGTCCCCTGCCCGAGGTGGTGCGCAAGGAGTGGCCACGAAAGGATCTGGACCGGTTTGTTCTGCGAAGGCTCGAAGATGCGGGGCTGCAACCTGAGAGCGAGGCGGGAAAGAGAACCCTTCTTCGGAGGCTGAGTTTTGATCTCACGGGTTTGCCTCCCCATGTTGATGAGGTGGAGAGCTTTCTGGAAAGCAAAGAGCCTGGGGCGTACGAGAAGCTTGTGGATCGGTTGCTGGCACGCCCTCAGTTTGGGGAGCGTCTGGCCAGCATGTGGCTGCCTGTCATGCGGTATGCGGAAGACCAGGCGCATCAGGTGGGGAATAATGGTAAGTTTTTCTATCCGCATGCGCACCAGTACCGGAAGTGGGTGATAGCCGCCTTTAATCGTGATCTCGGCTTTGACCAGTTTGTGCGCCTGCAGCTGGCTGCCGATTACCATGGGCAAGAGGATCTTGCGGCCCTTGGCTTTATCGGGCTGGGTCCGCAATACTACAACCGTGGACGGCTGGACGTCCAAGCAGAGGAATGGGAGGATCGGGTCGACACCGTGACACGAGGGTTTCTCGGTCTCACAGTTGCCTGTGCCCGCTGTCACGACCACTTCTACGACCCTATCACCACCGAGGACTACCATGCCATGGCGGGTGTTTTTGCCAGTGTCTCCATGGATAGCCGAAAGGTGGGAGAGGAGACCTTTCATGTTGTGAAGGATGCCAAGGCCCGTGATCTAAATGTTTTTATCCGTGGCAACGTGGAGGATAAGGGCGCGGTGGTGCCGCGAGGGTTCCTTCGCATTCTGGCCGATGACGAAGAGCGCCAGACTTTCGGGGAGGGCAGTGGGCGCAGGGAACTGGCGGAGGCGATCATTGACCCGGGCAATCCCCTCACCGCCAGAGTTATGGTTAATCGGCTGTGGGGAGAGATCTTTGGGGTTCCTCTGGTGAAATCAGCAAGTAATTTTGGAACTACGGGAGATCGCCCAAGCCATCCCTTCCTACTTGATTACCTGGCGATAAAGTTCCGAGAGGAGGGGTGGTCCATGAAGGCTCTTGTGCGCGAAATGGTTCTCTCAGCTACCTACCGGCAGGCCTCTACCCGGAGGGAAGACAATGCCCTGCTGGCTGGGATGAACCGGAGGCGACTCAGTGCTGAGATGCTTCGGGACGCCATGTTGGTGGCAAGCGGAGAACTTGTGTTCACTGATCCGGGGGGAGAGTCCCTGAAGGTGAGTGATAAGAACAATCTACGGCGGACCGTATACGCCCGCATCAGCAGGAAGGAGCTGGATTCCTTTCTCAGGCAGTTTGATTATCCGGATGCCAATGTGCATGCGGCTGGAAGGGGGGTCACGACCACTCCGATGCAGAAGCTTTATCTCCTGAATAGTCCCTTTGTCGCAGCCCGTGCTGCCAGATTGGCAGATGCCGACGAGGATCTTGGAAAAGAGGAGCGTATTGAGCGACTTTTTCGCAGGATACTTGCTCGAGGCCCGAGCCCGAGTGAGTTGGCTGGGAGTCTTCTCTATTTTGAAGATTCCACGCGCGATCTTGATTGGGCGGGCTTCGCACAGGTGCTATTATGCAGCAACGCGTTTCTCTACCGTGATTGATTCTCGATATTCAGGATTCAGCAGGCGTCAGGTGCTTCGCCGCCTCGCCGGCGGTGCGGGCCTTCTCGGGCTTGCGGGTGTTCTGCAGAAGAATGCTGGGACGGCGCTGGGGGCCAATCCCTCCCTTACCCTCCAAGGAAACCTTCCGGCCCGAGCCAAGCGGGTGATCTTTCTCTTTCTCAATGGAGGCCCTTCCCATGTGGATACCTTCGATCCGAAGCCTTCCCTGCTGAAGTATGAAGGTCAGAAGCCCTCAGAGAAATTGTATCGCGAGGGTAAAAAAGGAGGCTTTATGCCTTCTCCCTTTAAGTTCACCAAGCATGGAGAGAGCGGACTGGAGTTCAGTGAGAGCGTTCCACACCTCGCCAGAATGGCTGATGACGTGAGCATTGTACGATCAATGCACACGGATGTGCCCAACCATGAGCCCGCGCTTCTGCAGATGCATACAGGAGCGGTGCAGCCCACGCGGCCGTCGCTCGGGTCCTGGGCCCTCTACGGACTGGGCTCAGAGAATGAGAATCTTCCGGGCTACGTAGTACTACGACCAAGTCCGAGAACGGTAGTGGGTCCTGCCCTCTGGAGTAACGGCTTCCTTCCCGCGCGCTTTCAAGCCACGAGCATCATCACGCGTGATATGAGTATCAGCAAGTTGCTGCCACATATCAGGAACCGGTCGCTGGACAGGGCCACGCAACGCCGTCAACTTGATCTGCTGGGAGCGCTGAACGAGGAGCACCTTCAGGAGCGTGGGGGCGATGCGGAATTGGAGGGTGAGATCCGTGCCATGGAGACTGCCTATTCAATGCAGATGGAGGCCACGGAGGCACTTGATCTCAGTGGAGAATCCGGGGCCACTCGTGAAATGTATGGCTCAACAAATTTCGCGAATTCATGTTTGCTGGCCCGCAGGCTCGCGGAGCGGGGCGTGCGGTTCACCACGGTCTACTATACCAACGACAAGAACAACCAGCCTTGGGATACGCATAAGAATCATAATGAGGGGCACAAGGGCCTTTGGGCGGATGCGGACAAGGCTGCGGCAGCCCTTATTGCGGATTTGAAGCAGCGCGGCCTGCTGGATGAGACGCTCGTTATTCTTGGTGGTGAATTTGGCCGTACTCCCTTTGCTGAAGGAGGGAAAAAAGGAGCCCAGCCGGGACGTGATCACCACAGCACGGCCTTCTCCTACCTGTTGGCAGGTGGTGGAGTGAAGAGAGGATTCGTCTACGGGTCCTCTGATGAGTTTGGCATGCATGCGCAGGATAACCCCATGCACGTGCAGGATTTTCACGCTACCGTGCTCCATCTTCTTGGGATTGATCACACTCAGCTGACCTACCACTATGCTGGACGGGATTTCCGCCTCACTGATGTAGGTGGCAGGGTCGCGTCAGGTCTCCTGCTGTAGTCGGAGACGAGAAAATCGACCTGCGATCTGCTTGTTATTTTCTACGCGCTGTTCATCCATGGAGCAGCAATTTCGTTGCATGAGGATGGGGATAGGGCCACCTTTGGTCCTGCCATGAAAGGTCTCCTTCTCATTATTCTTCTCGTTCTTGTTAGTCCCTTCGCCGAGGCGGAGATGAGGGAATGGAAGACGGCGGATGAATCGAAAACGCTTGTAGCGGAATACGTCAGCTCGAGAGATGGTAAGGTAACGATCAGAAGGAAGAGAGACCGCCGGACATTCACCCTCGACCTCACTGCTCTTTCTGAAAAAGACCAGGATTATGTCAGACAGCGCGAGGACAGCCCGGCCGGAAATGACCCGGGGGAAGCAGGAGATGCGGATGGCGAATTCGCCAAGCTTCTTACGGGGGACTGGGAGCGTGCTGAGGGTCATGGGTTGAAATATCGAATCTTCGGGGCAAGAAAATTGAGGAAAGGCAAGGGTCCCGGCTATCCCCTGGTAGTCTATCTGCACGGCAGGGGTGGTGATGTAATGACCCCGGAAGAGCCGTGGGGAGCCAGAGCCTTCACCCGGGATGATAACTACCGGCGCCGGACCTGCTTCGTCATTTCCCCACAGAATCCGGACCAGCAGGGTTGGGTAGGGACCAAGGCCGATGGAGTAGTGGAAATCGTGAAGGAACTTCTGAAGAAGCTTCCGGTTGATCCTGACCGGATCTATTTGACTGGTTATTCGATGGGGGGATATGGAACTTTTCAGCTCCTTTCCCAGGAGCCTCGCATGTGGGCTGCCGCCGTTCCGGTGGCAGGTGGTGGAAATCCTGGAGCTGTCAGGGACTACCGCAAAGTACCTATCTGGGTGTTTCACGGAGCAGAGGACAAGGTCGTCCCGGTGGGCCAGAGCCAGGCAATGGTTGAAGCCCTGAAAGAAGCGCGATCAGAAGTGAAATACACTGAGTTCGCCGGTGCGGGGCATGGCGTTGCCGACAGGGTGTATGACGATGAGAAGCTACACGAGTGGATCTTCGAGCAGGGGAGGTGAGTAGTTGCTGCTTTTTCTGCCGCTGACGGGGAAAAATTGTCTGAATATTATCGGTCCTGCACTGGTCCAAGGGGTATGATGAAAAGCCCCCATGCTCTCTTCCTGATTGCGGCAGTTGGTGCCGTGTTGTCCACGAGTTGTACAACGATGTATGATTCCTCCGGTCGACCGGTAGATGTTCTTACCCCAGAGGGAGCGGCTCTTGCAGTCGTGGCAGCTGGGGTTGTTGGTTATGCTCTGGCTGATGAAGAGCCCCGTGGGAGCAGGACCCATAGGCGTCACCGACATGGTTCTTATCGTTCCTACCCCGCGGACTGTGGGTGCGGGGGCGCTTACCACGGGAGAGGTCGTCAGTGTCACTATCACTCTCGCTATTGAGCATCGGTGAGATTTTCGGATTTCGGTAGCTATCGGGAGCCGATAGGGTTTCCAAGTGCGTATGATGCTGATGGGGCTGCTGGTGGGAATCTGCCCCCTCGCAGCAGAATCCCTTCCCAGAGGTGTGATCGATGAGATCACGGGACTAACCACGTTCAAGAACTGCCGGTTAATAACAACTGAATGGTCTGATGGAGATAGTTTTGGGGTTCGCTTTCCAGATGGGTCCGCTCACACCATAAGGCTGTATGGTGTGGACTGTTTTGAAACCTCGAACCGGCATCCTACAGATCAGCGCAGGCTCAGGTCACAGCGCGCCTACTTTGGTATTGCTGGAGCCGGTGGTGATGAGAAATCTTCCATTAAATCGGCCATAATGCTTGGAACTGTGGCAAAGGGTCGTGTTGGGGAGTTGTTATCCCAGCCCTTTCAGGTGCATACGGCCTGGGCCGATGGCAGAGGGCATCCCCAGCATAAGCGCTATTATGGGTTTATAACCGAGGCCGCCGGAAGGGATCTCGGCCAGTTGCTGGTCAGGGAAGGGCTTGCGCGGGCTTTTGGGGTAGCTCGAGCGCGTCGCGCGGGCGTGAACCGGGAAGAGTATCGGGACAGACTTCGAGATGAGGAACTCGCTGCAGCCTCCCGGCGAGTTGGCGCTTGGAAGTTTACGGACTGGGAGACCTTGCCGGAGGAACGTCGGGTGGAGCGGGTCCGGGAAGAAGAGGAGAGGGTACGGGCATTACCGCTGGAGAGAGCCTCGGTGAATCCCAATACTGCGTCCAAGCTGGAGCTCATGCGTCTCCCGGGTGTTGGGGAAGTGCTGGCAATGAGAATTATTGAGGCGCGGGAGAGGTGGGCCTACCAAACGCCCGCGGATCTCCTGAGGGTTGCGGGAATCGGGAAGCATACCGCAGAGAAGATATCCCCTTACTTGTCTTTCGAGGAAAACAAGCCATGAGGATGAACTCCTTTTTTCCCGTCACATCGAGCGCAGGGCCTTCCGGCCATGGCGCTGGTAAATTCATGAAGTGCCAATGACAGAGGTGGAGTTGACGCGAGATCTCCTGATGGATGCGGGAGGCTGGAAGGAAATGAAGGCGGCCCGGGAGATGCATCGTGGTGGTCTTGTCCGCAGGGCCGAGTATAAGGACGGTTGGCTTGAGGGCCTCGTCCTGATGGGGGGCAAAGAAAAAAAGGTAAGGATGCAGATCCTGTCACGCACTCACATGGAGAACAAGTGTGGTTGTATGACAGCTCGCCGGGAGGGACGGGTATGCGCTCATGCGATAGCCATTGGTCTGGAGGTAATCGAACCCTCTCGTCCGGTTTCAGAGGAGGCCCCTGAGTTGAAGCGGGAAGAGATCCAATCCTGTTGGCCGCTCTTGGAGGAGGAGTTTAAGGCAGAGGCCTATCCTGTAGAATGTCGTGTCATGTTGCCCCTTAAGGTGAAGGATTCCTGGGATAGGGGGCAGCTACTTGTCGTTTTTGCTACAGAGTATGAGGGGGAAGAACACCTTCTTAGTTCCTGGGGTGAGGACTACGCCCTGCAGGCAGGCGAAGATGACAGTCGTTTACTCGCTACCCTGCGTCGCCTGTTTCCGGAGACTCCTCCGGGTGCGGTGAATCTCGAACGGGAGCAATTTCTCGAGGTGCTGGAGTCTCTTGTCGGACATCCCAGAGTTTCTTTTGGGAAGAGGCATGAGGCTTCCATTTCCTGTCAACCCCTCCGGCTCTCCATCGAATGTGAGGGGAAGCGACTGCGAGCTCAATGGCCGGGGAGAATTCAATCTCTGATTGAGGGGAAAGATGCGTGGGGTATTGATATGGAAAATCGCGTGTTTTATCCGGTAGCCTCCGGGCTCCCCGAGGCTTTAAGGCCAGTTCTCGATAAAGGGCTGCGACCTGATCCTGTAGAAAGCCCCTCGCTGATTGCCGCTCTCGGCTATTGGTTCGATATTGAGCAGAGTGTGCCGGCATCTCTGCCGCAGCAGGTTTCCCCGGACGTGGAGGTTATTTTTGACGGTTCCTTCAATCATCTGGAGGGGAGGATGACCTTTTTGTACGGCACAAACCGGCGGGTAGCAGGTCAAGATGAGGGGGCGTTGCTCGTCATGGAGACGGAGGAGAAAGTGCTCGCTAGTACGGCTCTGGAGAGGCTGGCAGAGGATGCACTCCGGCAGTGGGGATTTGAGGGGCCTGCGCGCGGTGGTAAGTTTGTGATGCGGAACACGGAAGAGATCCTGCGCTTTTTCGCTCATGGATTGCACAGGCTGGACCCGGACTGGATCATCATTAAGGGAGACCGATTTTCCGAATTTGCGAGAGATGTGGTTCCTTTACAGCCGGTCTACCACCTGACGGGGAGTGGAGAGAACTGGATGGAGGTCGAAATCAATTATGAGACTGGAGATGGTGGCAGTGTAAAGCGGGAGGAAATTCAGAGGCTCCTGAGAACCGGGCAATCCTCATGTTCGTTGGGAGGTAACCGGAGGGCTGTCATGGATCCTGATCAGCTCGATGATGCCATGGAATCCATTGCCGATTGTGACCCTCAGCAGGCGGTTCCTGGAGTATTCCGGGTGGATGCGGTGCAAGCGGCTTATCTCCAGCATAGCGCGGGGGACCTTGGTCTGCCCGCTGCGGACCAATTACGCCCGGCAGAAGAAAATGATTCCGAATTGCATCTCGGGTCTCTGAAACCGGTTCTCCGCCCGTATCAGCGAGAAGGTGTTGAGTGGCTCTGGAAGCTGTCAGAAATGCGTATGGGAGGAGTTCTCGCCGATGATATGGGATTGGGCAAAACGCTTCAGTCTCTTGCGTTTATTGTAGCGCGAGGTGGGCCAGCCCTTGTGGTATGTCCCTCATCTCTGGTTCAGAACTGGCTGGAAGAGTCCGCAAAGTTTGCGCCGGAGCTGGAAGCGGTTGCGATTGAAGGGCCCAAACGCGCAGAGACTCTCGAAAAGAGCTCCGAGGCGGATCTTCTCATAACCAGTTACGCTCTTCTGCGTCTCGATATCGACCTTTACCGGGAGCGAAGTTTCAAGGTAGTTATCCTGGATGAAGCCCAGAATATTAAGAATCCGGAGGCTCAGGTATCGCGCGCAGCATTTCAGCTCAAAGCGGAGCATCGCTTTGCTCTGACAGGTACCCCGATGGAGAATTCCGTAACGGACCTCTGGTCCATCATGAACTTCGTTCTGCCAGGTTATCTGGGTGACCGGGCCCGGTTTGCAGAGCGCTTCGAGAAGCCTCTTGCACGTGGCAATGAACCCAGACTGCAGCGTCGCCTGTCACGGCGACTGAGGCCAGTGGTGATGAGGCGACTCAAGGAGGAGGTAGCCAAGGATCTACCTCAAAAAATCGAACAGGTACGATATTGTGAATTGAGCAAGGCGCAGCGAGAGGTTTACCAGTCTCTGCTTGAAGAGGGGCGGAAAATGATCGCCGGATCAGAGGGTGGGCAGAGGCGGATGTTGGCTCTGACCGCCCTATTGCGCCTCAGGCAGGCCTGTTGTGACTTACGCCTTTTAGATCTTCCTGACGTCAACGAGCACGATGGTTCAGTGAAAATGCAGGAGTTGAGTGGATTGCTTGATGAGGCGGTCGAGGGAGGGCACCG
>DFWB01000238.1 GCA_002380675.1 Akkermansiaceae bacterium UBA4145 | reverse complement strand
CCACGGTGGTGAAACACCCCGGAGACAACAAAACCCTCTTTAAGAATACTGATTCTCAATTAGCCATCGAATGGGGTCTCAAGACCGTCACCCACACCGTTATTCTCGGCGGTGAATACGTCATCTCTGACCGGATCGACATCCCTCGCCCGGGAGTGACCTTGGTCGTTGACCAGCACGCGACTCTCAGGCTGAACCCCGAAAGCACGCACACAACGATCGATTTCAAATCTCGGAATGCAGGTTACTGGCAGATGCTCCCCATGATTTACAACAAGGGCCATGACAACGTCCGCATCCTGATGTTTGGCACTCTGGAGAAATGGAAAATCGAGAATAGGAACAACGGGAAGCAGACCCTTCCCATCATGTTCGACGGACGCAACGAGAAAGGAAACTGTGGATTATCAGGTGGAGTGATGATGGTTACCGGCCACGCCACCGACTCCTTCTGGTTAGTGGACTCAGCGAGAGTCCACGTACCCGTTGTCGCACTGGACACTAATCCAGGAGCCTCTCTTGTTCTAGAAGGATGTGAGGATTGCCATCTCGGACTGATCGCAAGTATTTCCCCAACCAAAGGCGGCAACACAGCGGAGACTATTGACCTCAATTCCCGTAATATTGACATCACTATCGAGCGCCTCGTTGGAGAACGTTCTCAGGAAATCATCGACTGTAACGAGAGTCACGTGATCGTGGAGGACGTGATTTCCATAGGCTCTCCCCGCAAGATGTTCGGCCGGGGCCCCGTCTCCGGCCCACGTTATACTAATCGCCGATCATTCGGATCACGATCATTGGAAGTCCGTAATACAACGATCCTCGAGAATGCCGTGGGATCTCGCCTGATCCACGAAGTCCCCCAGCTTCCTGACGCCCTGCCGGCATTCACAGTTCAGACTACCGTGGAAATCACTCTTCCGGACAACCGGAAGAAGCATTACATCCGGAAAGCAGCCTTCGACCTGAGGGACCAGACCAAGAGCGAGTAATACGCGGCCACTTCCCCTCTTTGCTCACTGACGAATCTACCCGGAATTTCTCAAACTCTTTTTTCCGAGCCCGTCGAGTCCCCAAAGCTTAATCCAGAAAGGCCAACCTCCTCCAGCATTCGCACAAAAAGATTATTCAAAGGCACGTCTCCCACATCCAGGTGGCGCCCGGTCTGGAATTTACCGCCCGCATTCCCCGCTACCACGATAGGAAGATCATCGTGTGTATGCCAGTGACCATCGGAGAGACCACTTCCCCAAACCACCATCGAGTTGTGCAGGAGCGACTTTCCGTCTACATCCTTCGCTTCTTTCATACGCTCTAGGAAATAGGCGAGCTCCTCGCTGTAAAAGCGATCGATCTGGCTTACCTGCGCCATCTTTCCAGCATCCTTACCGTGATGGGAAAGGTCGTGATGGCCACCGCTCACTCCAATATCTCGGAAGCTCCGGTTGCTCCCGTCATGCCCAAGAAGAAAACTCACTACCCGAGTTGAATCGCTCCGAAACGCGAGGAGCATCATATCGAAGAGAATACGAATATGCTCCCGATAATCACGTGGAGTTCCATCCGGCGCGGGCCGACCCGGTTCAGCAGGAGGACCCAGTCGTTCCACTCGCTCGATACGCTGTTCGACCTCACGCACTCCAGTAAGATATTCGTCGAGCTTCTCACGATCCTCGCGCCCGAGACGCTGTCCCATCTTTTGAGCGGAGTCCTGCACGAAATCGAGAATCGACTTTTGCTCCGCGTGCCTCCGGGCGGCATTAGCAACTCTCTCTTTTGGGCTTCCTATCCCATAAATACGTTCAAAGACAGCGCGTGGATTCGATTCCGGAGTGGCAGGCAGATGCTCGGAGCGCCAGGAAATATTATACTGGTAAGCGCAGGAATATCCCGCGTCGCAAGCGCCGGTATTACGCACTCTCTCACAGGTTAATTCCAGAGATGGCATCCGGGTCTCTGCCGACAGAAAACGAGCCGCAAGCTGATCAGCGGAGGTTCCGACCCTCAAGTTTGCCCCTGAGGTTCGGAGGGGACGCGCTCCTGTCAGGAAGGTAGCATTAGCCCTCGCATGGTCTCCGGCCCCGTCTTTTCCCGGATTTCCTTCCACCTGCGCGAAGCCCTTCACAACCTGCAAATCGTCGCGGAAGTTTTCCAGAGGAGCCATGCTCTCGTTGAACTTGAAGTCCACTCCGAATCCCTCCGGCCGCCACTTGTCCATGATTACTCCATTCGGGACATAGAGATAGGCTGTACGCAGAGGAGCTCCCGTTGCAGTAAGGCCACGTAAGCCTGCTCTAGGCAGCGTTGCACCTCCTGCCAGAGAGATCATACCGGGGAGGGTAATGCAGGCACCCAGCCCCCGTAGAAAAGTTCTGCGGCCGATCTCCTCACGGGGAAAACTCATCATAAATCTAAGACCGAGATATGATCCTGCCTTTAGGACCGAGAATCAAGGGGATTCCTATGGCAAACGAGTTGCGCCATCAAGAATACGCACTGGAAAAGATCTCCCTACCTCCAGCCATCGGAACTTCAAGCTTGGTTTTAAATTGCACCTTTCGAGTGCAATCCCTCCTCAACTTCTGTTACTGAGCTCGTTTCTTTTGAAACGGGACACTCTCCACGACCTCGTAAATGAAGTCCCGCAAGCCACCACCTGCAATTCTGGCCTGCTGAATAATCTCGTCCACAGCTGGCGCATCATAATATTCGACTCCGCGACCCACCGCATAGGTCAGCAACTTTTCGGCAAGGCACCGGTGAAAATCCTTCATACGGGGACCCACCAGCACTTCCCGGAGACCTCCAATACCCTTAAACGCCTCCCCTGTCACAAGCGCACCAGAGACTTCATATTGATCTCCCTCCCGCCACTGCCCG
>DFWB01000225.1 GCA_002380675.1 Akkermansiaceae bacterium UBA4145 | reverse complement strand
AGGGTTCGGCTCCAGAATGTATCCAGGAGCTTTGCCCTCTGGCATGCCAGCCAGTTTCTTCCGATACTTCTCTACGAGATCCTTACGCCCTTGAATCGGGTCGTGCACCGCGAAGTGCTCCATATGCACGAAGAATGGCCGATCCTTGTTCCTCTCAATGAAGTCGAGCGCAGCATCCGTCAGCTTATCGGTGTAGTAATCTCCCTTCTTCGCTGGGAGCGTTTTCGAATACTGTGGCGAAAAGGGATGATAGTAGGAACGCACCCATCCCGTAATTGCTTCGTCAAACCCATAGGTCCTAGGGTCCCTACTCAGATGTGCCTTTCCATAATTGGCCGTAGCATATCCATGACTCTTCAAGGTCTCCGCGAGGGTAATCTCCTCGTCAGGAAGAGCCTTCAGCTTCTTAGCACTGTGAAGCTTCTCGAAATCCCTTTCAGGCCGCCCCCCCAACCACTCCGTCAGGTCCGTCCGGGCCGGATATTTCCCAGTCAAAATGCTGGCCCTGCTCGGCGAGCAAACATGACAGGTTGAATACGCATTATCAAATCGCATGCCCTCCTTCGCCAGGCGGTCGACGTTCGGAGTTTCGTGAAAGGTGCTGCCATAGCAGCCAACATCGCTCCATCCAAGGTCATCAACCAGGAAGAAGACAATATTCGGTCTCTGGTTCTCCTTGGAACCCAGAGCGAAGTCTCCTGACAGGAAAATTAGCAGGATAAATGTGACTATCAGATTTGTCTGTTTCATTAGCGTGAACTCTTCGTGGCAGGCTTCACGTTTGTTACCGGGAGCCATTTGGCAAGTTGGGACTTCAGTGAAGAGTATCGCGGAAGAGAAGCAAGGTTACTCCATTCATTTGGGTCAGCTTCATGGTCGTAGAGCTCCTGCCCTCCATCGCTGTATTGTATGTAACGCCAGCGCTCTGTTCGGATGGCATGATTCCTGAATCCAAAGGTGGTAACTGCCGGACGCTCCCATTCCTGATCCGGAGCTTCAAGAAGAGGCTTCAGACTTTGCCCATCCATCCCGTATCGCTGCGGCAGACCACACAACTCAACCAGCGTTGGATAGATGTCGATCAGGCTGACCGGTCGCTGGCAGAGTTGACCTTTCGCCGCTCCCCCAGGCACCCAAAACATCAAGGGCGTCCGCGTTGAAACCTCCCACAAGGCATGTTTGCGCCAGTGCTCCTTCTCTCCAAGATGCCAGCCGTGATCTCCCCAGAGGACAACGATGGTTTTACGGGCATGAACACTGCGATCCAGCGAGTCGAGCACCCGACCAATCTGAGCATCCGCAAAACTAATGGTGGCCAGGTAGGCTTGCACTGCTTTTCGCCATTGTCCATGCGCGACCACGTTCGCATGATCTCCATCTGGCTTCACTGCAAAGTTCTTCTCACCGGAAGGATCATAGACCTCCCGCGCTAACTTTGTTCCGAAGACAGGCAGGTCACTCAGATCTCCTTTCTTCACTGGTGGCAGCTCAATTCCTTCGATCGGATGCAGATCGAAGTATTTCTGTGGAACCTTCCAGTCCAAGTGAGGCTTCGTCAGCCCGTAAGCGAGGAAGAAGGGTTTTTCCTGAGGTTTCTCCATCTCCGAGATGATCCACTCAGCGTTCTTGGCATCAAACATCTCATCGTCCCCGCAATCAAGGGGTCCCCACCGAACCCATGCATCCTCTGGCAGCCCGGGATCCCGTTTGAATGAGTTCCTTTTTTTGCCGGTCTGCTTGAAAAAGAAGTCCCACGAATCTCTGTCATAGGCTGAAGTTCCGTGGAAAACCTTTCCGGCGCCTTTCACCGAATATCCTGATGCTCGAAAGTGCTGCATCAGGGTGACCGCATCTGGAAGGCGCTCCCTAAGCTTCTCCCCATTCCCGTATACTCCTGAACGATAGGGAGCGACCCCAGTCATAAGACTGATCCGGGAAGGATTACAGAGCGGTGCAGGGCAATAGGCTCGTGTAAAGGAAACTCCCCTTTTGGCGAGGCGATCGATGTTGGGTGTCTTCGCCCCCGGATACCCTCCAAGGTGCCCGACCCAGTCACGCAGGTCATCAACCGCGATGAATAGGACGTTCGGAGTAGCCCAGAGGCTAGCTCCTAGAAAAGGCAGCAACAAAAGGTATTTTATGACCTTCAAGACTTCGGAGCAACCTTCCAGCTCTTGTTACGCTTGATTCCATAATAGGGATAATAGTCCCACGGCGCATCCTTCCCGAGCGCCCGGGGATCTCCCGTTTGAGTAAGATAGTCGCTGAGCTGAGAGGCGAGTTTTTGACGGATCTCCCCGTATTCCGCTTTCCCCGCCAGATTCACGATCTGCCCGGGATCCTTTTCCAGATCATAGAGCTCCTCGGCGGGGCGCTTGGCAAAGGCGAGATCGTAGAAGCGCTTAAACCCGGGCTTACCCCTGTTGTCCATGAGCAGGGTCTTGGTGGGCGAGGAGTCCACTTCTCCAAAGGGAATATCTCTCGCACAGAACTGCCTGTCCGGGTTGCCCGCTGGCCAGCGTTCAGGGGTATGATTACGTATATAAAGATAATCCGCAGTCCGGATGGCCCTGCAGGGATACCCCTTCCCTCCCTCACGGCATCCGTCGTGTCGCTCCATCGCGATGAAGGCCGCCTCCTCCTCTCCATTCTCTTCACCCTTCATAAGGTCCTGCAATCCCCTCGCGATCATCATATCAGGAATTTTTAATTCAGCCGCAGCAAGGAAGGTTGGGGCAAGGCTACTGAGATTTACGCACGCATCCACGATCCGACCGGAATCCTGGATCCCCCGGGGCCAGCGGATGGCCAGCGGCACCCGCGATCCCTGATCATGTAGACTCGCCTTGGCTCGTGGGAACGGCATCCCGTGATCACTGGTTACCACCACGATGGTGTTGTCCAGCTGGCCGACCCTCTCCAGTGAGGCCATCGCCCGCGCCACCATCTGGTCAAAATGCTCAACCTCCACGTAGTAATCGAGGATATCACTCCGCACCACGGGGTGATCCGGAAAGATCGGGGGCACGACTACCTTATCCGGATCCTTCCCGGTCCGCTTACCCGCCCCCGCCTCGAATCCGCGATGAGGCTCGCTGGTCCCAAGCCAGAAACAGAACGGCTGATCCTTTTCCACCTGGGCTAGGAAG
>DFWB01000131.1 GCA_002380675.1 Akkermansiaceae bacterium UBA4145 | reverse complement strand
TCATTATCAAAATGACCGATATTACAGACGATAGCTTGGTCCTTCATTTTCTCCATGTGGTCCGTCCGGATGATCCGGAAATTCCCGGTCGTAGTCACATAGATATCTGCCCATCCCAAAGTGTCCTCGATAGTCAGGACGCGGAACCCTTCCATCGCGGCCTGCAAGGCGCAGATCGGGTCAACCTCCGTTACAACAACTTGTGCTCCCTGAGCCTGCAGTGCCTGCGCGCAACCTTTGCCCACGTCACCATAGCCACAGACCACCGCAACCTTGCCGGAGATCATGACATCTGTCGCCCTTTTGATCCCGTCAATCAGAGACTCTCTACACCCATAGAGATTATCAAACTTCGATTTTGTCACTGAGTCATTCACATTGATTGCTGGGAAGAGAAGCTTGCCATCCCGGTGCATCTGATACAGCCGATGTACCCCCGTGGTGGTCTCCTCTGAGACGCCAACAAGCTCTTTCACCCACTCATTGAAGACACCCGGGCGGTCCAGCTTGATCTTCTTGAGAAGGTCTTTAATCACCTGCTCCTCATCATTACTGGAGGGAGTGTCCACCCAGTCACTACCATTCTCCATCTCATAGCCCTTGTGAATGAGGAGGGTCGCATCACCACCATCATCGACAATGAGCTGAGGACCTTTCCCTTCTGGATACTGAAGAGCTTGCCAGGTACACCACCAGTATTCCTCTAGTGACTCCCCCTTCCACGCAAAGACCGGAGTCCCACCCTCAGCCATCGCTGCAGCGGCGTGATCCTGCGTGGAGAAAATGTTACAGGAGCACCAACGGACGTCAGCACCAAGCTTTTGAAGAGCTTCGATCAAGACCGCTGTTTGAATTGTCATGTGCAGTGACCCCATCACTCGCACTCCATCCAGTGGCCGCTCGGCACCATATTTCTCACTGACTGCCATCAGGCCCGGCATCTCATACTCAGCGATTTCAATTTCTTTCCGACCGAACTCGGCTAGGCCCAGATCGGCGACCTTATAGGGGAGAACCTGTGGCTCTTCTGCAATTACACTCATTATTTTTTATAGTTGGTTTTAAAGATTTTTCATCAAGCGGAGACCGCATTCTGGAGCTCAGAAACCCGATTGGTTTCTTCCCATGGCAATCCTGCATCCTCTCGCCCGAAGTGACCATAATTGGTCGTGGTCCGGTAAAACGGCCTCAAAAGGTCTAGCTGCTCAACAATATCCGCAGGCTTGAAGGAAAAGACCTTCTGGACCGCTTTCTCGATCTGCTCCTCGGCCACTTCGTTGGACGCAAACGAGTTCACATTGAGGCTGACGGGATGAGGGTGCCCGATGGCGTAGGCAAGCTGGAGCTCACACTCCCGGGCTAACCCTGCTGCCACAATATTTTTGGCAACCCATCGACACATGTAGGCCGCGGAGCGATCTACCTTTGAAGGATCCTTTCCTGAAAACGCCCCTCCTCCATGACGTCCCATTCCCCCGTAGGTATCAACGATGATCTTTCGTCCGGTGAGCCCGGCGTCTCCCTCTGGCCCACCAACCTCAAAGCGCCCAGTCGGGTTGATGAGAATCTCGGTATCCTCGGTAAGAAGCTCCGCCGGCAGGATTTTTTCGATCAAATCTGCCTGCAGTAGCTGCCGGATCTCCTCCGTTGTGATCTCGCGGGCGTGCATGGTTGAAACAACTACCGCTGTAATCCGGTTTGGCCGGTTGTCAACATACTCGATGCTAACCTGTGTTTTGGAGTCCGGACGCAACCATGTGTGAACCCTGTCCTTACGTAACCGCGTCATTTCCTGACCCAGCTTGTGAGCATAGAGCACCGGGGCAGGCATCAACTCCGGGGTTTCATTAGTGGCATATCCAAACATGATCCCCTGATCGCCTGCACCCTGCTCGTCGGTTTCCTTTCCCTGAGCACCTGCTGCATCAACGCCCTGCTTGATGTCCGGCGATTGCTGACCAAGCATGTTCATCAGGAAAGCGCCCTTTTCAAATTTGCAGGTGTAGGAATAGTCTGTCCCCTGCGCGTAGTCAGCGTCGTAGCCAATCTCCTGAAGGGTTTCGCCAACTACTTTCCCGTAGTCGAAAATTGCACTGGTAGTAATCTCGCCCGCGAGTCCAACCACATTATCTTTCACGAAAGTCTCGCAGGCGACCCTGCTGCTGGGGTCTTGCGCCAGACAGGCATCAAGCACAGCATCCGAAACGGTATCACACACCTTATCAGGGTGCCCTTCAGTTACTGATTCGGACGAAAAAATGAATGGACGAGACATGAGGTTTTGGTTTTTCGGCTGGAATGTATCTACAAATCTTGATTTGTTGATATGAGCTAAGCGCGTAAACCCATGGCGTCAATTCTCAATTCACTAAAATTACTGGCTGATCCCACCCGACTCCGCTTGGTTCTCCTCCTCGCGGAAGAGTCGCTCAGTGTGGCGGAATTGCAGGAAATTTTGGGGATGGGCCAATCCCGGATCTCAACCCAGTTGGCTCAGCTGAAAAAGGCCTCCCTCGTTTCGGTCCAACGCTCAGGAAAAAATAGTATCTACTCGGCCAAACCCGAAAAAGAACTTCTCGGGATTGCCAGAAAGGCCGGGGCCGAACTGGAGGAACGCAACAAAGATCTCGCCTCCCTTCACCACGTCCTCAATAAGAGAAAAGACCGCACTCGTGCCTATTTCGATGAGCTCGCGGGTAAATTTGGCCGGGAGTATGTCCCGGGCAGATCCTGGAAAGCACTCGCAGAAGGCCTGTTCAAGATCCTTGATTTCAAGGTCGTTGCAGATCTAGGGGCGGGCGAAGGAACCCTCGCACAACTCCTTGCGCAGAGAGCAGAGCAGGTTATCGCCATCGACCACTCGGAGAAAATGGTATCTTTTGGGACAGAAACTGCCGCCAAAAACGGTCTGGGAAATCTAGAATACAGACTTGGAGACATCGAGTCTCCTCCGATCGAAGACAGCTCTATTGATCTCGCCTTCCTCAGTCAGGCCCTTCACCACGCATCAAATCCATCGCGTGCTCTCGAAGAGGTTCATCGGATCCTCAAACCCGACGGAAAAGTCGTGATTCTCGATCTCCTCCAGCATTCGTTCGAACAGGCGCGCGAACTTTACGCCGATACCCATCTCGGGTTTGCGGAAGTTGAAATTGCCGGCTTGCTTGAAGGCGCGGGATTCAGCGAGATTGAAACTGCGATTGCCGACCGGGAAGAAGCACCACCCGGATTCCAAACCCTCCTAGCGGTAGCCCGCAGGTAATCTCCACCAGCCGCGCACACGATTTAAGAGTGACGGCTCTTTGCGTGGCTGGCAGCGTGGCAACAGCCAGTTCATCCATGAAGTTCATCGTCCCATCGCTTCGACTCTCCTGCCTGCTTCTCTGGTTCTTATCCTCCGCTCTTCCCTCTCTCGCCAACGATTGGCCTCACTGGCGAGGCGCGAAGCGGAACGGCATTTCCGCCGAGCGACTTCCTGACAAGGCCCTCCAGAATATCGGCGGAACCGTGGCATGGAAAGCGCAGATAGGAACCGGTTTCGCTTCCTGCTCGGTTGTCGGAAGTCATCTCTTCACAACGGGGCACGAGGACGGCCACGATACGATTTTCTGTATACGGACCGCGGACGGGGCAACGGTCTGGAAGCACTCCTTCCCCGCAGACTTGGGGGACAAATTTTATGAAGGTGGACCCGGTGCCACCCCCACCATCGAAGGGGAACGGGTCTATCTGCTTTCCAAATGGGGCGACCTTTTCTGCTTTCAGGCCTCGGACGGAAAGGTGATCTGGAAAAAGCAACTCAGGGACGAGGCCGAGGTCCGGGTTCCGACTTGGGGCTTCAATGGATCTCCAACTCTGGTAGGAAATACTATCTATCTCAACGTCGGCAGCGCCGGGATGGCCCTCAGAAAAACCGACGGTGAGATTCTATGGAAATCCGACCGCGGTGACCCTGGATATTCCACCCCGCTCCCGGTCGATCTTGCTTCAGGTCCGGCCCTGCTCCTCTCCAATGGGAAGGCGTACCTCGCAGTCGAACGCGAGACCGGCAAGAAACTCTGGAGCCACCGGTGGATCACCCGCTACGGCGTCAACGCAGCGGATCCCATAGTGAAAGAGAATCAGGTATTTATTTCATCGGGCTACAACAAGGGTTGCGCCCTCCTCGAGATCAGTGATGGAAAGGCTGAAACGCTATGGAAGAATAAAAACCTGCGCAGTCAGTTCAACGGGTCCGTCCTGATTGACAACTTCCTCTACGGTATCGACGGAGACTCAAATGAAGACGCCGCCCTGAAGTGCGTCGACTGGAGGACCGGTGAAGTTCGCTGGAGTTTCGACCAGTGTGGCTTTGGATCGCTTCTCGCTATCAGGGATCAACTTCTCGTGCTCGATCACAAGGGGTTCCTCTGGGTCGCCCCGGCCTCGCCAGAGGGCTTCCAACCAACATCAAAAGGAAAAATTCTAGATGGAAAATGCTGGACCGTTCCGGTCTTTGCCCACGGCAAACTCTACGCCCGCAATGCAGGCGGAACTCTGGTTTGCGTGAGCTGGTAAATTATATTTAATGGCGTGCTTCCCTGACCTTATTCCCAATTTATCCATGAATCGCAGAGCCTTCGTCAATACTACCGCCGCCGCTAGCATGGTTACTCAAGTTCCCCTGCTTGCTAAATCGGAGAAGTCCGGGAAAAAGTACCGCACCGCTCTTATTGGATCCGGATGGTGGGGTATGAATATCCTCCGGGAAGCCATGGCCTCAGGAACCATCCAGGTGGTTGCCCTGAATGACGTATCCGACGATGCCCTGGAGGTTGCTGCCGAGGAGGTTCAGGACCTCTCCGGAGCACAGCCGAAGACATACAAGGACTACCGCGAACTCCTCGAGAAGGAAAAGCCCGAGATCGTTATCATTTCCACCCCCGATCACTGGCATGCACTCCAGACCATTGCGGCCGTACAGGCAGAAGCTCATGTCTTTGTAGAAAAGCCCACTGGCCACACTATCCAGGAAAGCCGAGCCATGCTCAACGCGGCCACGCGCGCGGGGAAGACAGTCCAGGTCGGACTCCACCGCAGAATTGGACCGCACCACGTCTCAGGCATGGACTTTCTCCGGAGCGGAAAGGTAGGGAAAGTGGGCATGGTCCGCATGTTTGTTGCAGGGCGAGGAGGCAAGGAACAACCCCGAGCCAACGAGGAACCCCCGAAGGGAATGGATTGGGATATGTATTGTGGCCCAGCACCGCTTCGCCCCTTCAACAGCAGGATCCACCCCGGAGGGTTCAGGCATTTTCTCGATTTTGCCAATGGGATTCTGGGGGACTGGGGAGTGCACTGGCTCGACCAGGTCCTCTGGTGGACAGAGGAAAAGTATCCAAAAAGAGTCTACTCCACGGGCGGACGGCCCGTCCGGGGCACCCCTGTTCTAAATGAATCTGAACAGACTACTGATGCTCCGGATACTCAGGTCGCCGTTTATGAGTTCGAATCCTTCACTGCCACCTGGGAACATCGACGCTACGCGGAAAACCCCTCGGAAAAACATAAGATCGGTTGCTATTTCTACGGAGAGAACGGGGTCTTCCACATGGGGTGGCGTGATGGGTGGACCTTTTATCCTGCGAACTCCCGGGACAAGATCATCCATCAGGATTCACAGCTCCAACAACCTGATGGGCACAATCTCAAGTTGCTCTGGCAGAACTTCATCGATGGGATCGAAAGCGGGAAGGAGACTGTGTGCGGGCTGGAATCCTCCCACCGATCCTCGGTCCTGCCGATGCTTGGCATGATGTCCCTGAAACTTGGGCGCAGCATCCAGTGGGACGGCGCAGCGGAGAAGGTCCTCAACGACCCTGCGGCCAACAAGCTCCTCAAACGGGATTACCGCGGGCCCTGGGTTTATCCCGAAGCCTGACTTAAAGGCTAAATTTGATCATGGCACTCACCCCCGAGGACATCTTTGCAGAGATTGGCGGACAACCCAATAGCTGCACTCTCAGGGAATACTGTGCCTTTGCGGAGCGCGTGCAGAATATCGCATCCTGTCGCCTCCTCGTATTCGGGGTGGGTCGGGACTCGACTGCCTGGCGTAGGATCAATCACGGAAATCCAACACTCTTCCTCGAGAACAATGAGGAGTGGATTGATCGGATCGGGGAGGAGATCGGGAATGAGCACATTCTTGCCGTGACCTACCAGCAGCCTTTCGAGAACTGGGAAAGAACCGATTTTGCGGCTGATCAGGTAACCCTTCCTGCCCTGGAGAGCTCTCCCTTCAACGGCGAATGGGACTGCGTTTTCGTAGATGCTCCGTGGGGCCCAACCTTTGGACGCCACCAGAGCACCTACGCCGCTACGAAATCCGTCAAGCCAGGTGGATTT
>DFWB01000302.1 GCA_002380675.1 Akkermansiaceae bacterium UBA4145 | reverse complement strand
CAGGGTCAGGGTCAAGGCGGCGGCCAAGGACAGGGCAACCCTCTCGACCTTCAGGAAAGCTCCGCTGCCGGAACATCCTCAACCGTCGCTCAGGGGGACGCTGTAGCTCGAAGCCGCCAATCGAACAATTCTCTCACTCGGCGCAGACGCTCTGCCGCTATTCAGAACTATGTGCAGCCCCTTCCAGTCGAATTCCGGAAGATGGTTGCGGAGTACTACGAAGCCCTTGAGGAATGAATACCCGAACACTTCGCACGACGACCATGGCTGCACTGACCGCAGCCTCTCTCTTCAGTTTAACCCTATTCCCCACCGGGGCGGAGGCACAGGACGAATCTGCCCCAACCCAGACCGTTGGAATCGCAAGGCTCACCCCGGAAGCCGAGGCGTCTATTAAAAAGGGGTTAGCCTATCTCGCCAAGGCGGGGGTCCAGAACCCCGATGGAAGCTGGGGAGGCTCCCAAAATCCCGTGGCCGAAACATCTGTGGGCCTGATGGCCTTTATGCTGAAGGGCTATGTCCCCGGCCGCGGCGAATATGGACGCCTGATGGACAAGGCCATTTCCTACCTCATCAACAAGGGACGGGAACAGCGTGGATTCATGGGGACTCCGAACAATCATGCCGGAATGTATGAGCACGGGCTCGCGGTCCTGGCTCTCTCAGAGGCTTGGGGCCAAAGCAAAAATCCCCGCCTGAAAACTGGCCTGCGCCGCGCGGTCGACATCATCCTGAGAGCCCAGAATGCAGAGGGTGGTTGGCGCTACAATCCGGAACCCCGGGACGCCGACCTGTCCATGACGGTTATGCACGTAGTGGCACTCAACTCCGCCAGAGAAGCAGGCATCTCCGTCCCTGATGCCACCATCGAGAAAGCCACCAAATACGTCCTTTCCTGTCAGGATGAAGATAGCGGGGGCTTCCGCTACCAACCCGGCGGCGGTGAGCCCGGATTTGCGAGATCCGCAGCGGGAGTCATGTCGCTCATCATGTGCGGACAGCTCCGGCACAAGGCAACCCAGCGCGGGCTTGCCTTTCTCAAGGCCTACCCCGATCGCAAGTTCGACAAGAACTATCCTCGTTTTCATTACTCCCACTACTATGCCATCCAAGCCATGTATCAGGCTGGCGAGTCAGACTTCCAATCCTGGTATCCCAGAATTGCGGCGACCATCGTCTCCAAGCAGCAGCAGGATGGAAGCTGGAGTGGGGCCCACGGCACGGTCTACGGGACTGGATTTTCAATTCTCATCCTCGGGGTGCCCTACCGCTATCTACCGATTTATCAACGCTAGCAGCCGGCCTCTTCCGGACCGAGAACAGCGAGCGCCGGGGCAACCGGGGCTCGCACCATCTCACTCGCTAAGGTTACCAATGATACGACTTTCTCTCAGCATCTGCATTGGCCTGGTCGTTCAGGTCAGCAGCTGGAGCCCGGCGGCTCCTCCCCCCGCAGGGGCGGGGCGGATGATACAGCAACTGCAGAGCGAGAGCTGGATTGAACAGGCCGAAGCCCTTCACTACCTTGGGGAGCATCGTGTTGAGATGGCCGCGACACCGGTGCGCTCACTACTGGGGGCCAAGGACGTGCACCCTTGGACCCGTGGTCAGGCTCTTCTTTCCCTCTCTCATATCGAGGGTAAGGTAAATCCGGCTGAATTCGGGAAATGGGTCGCCCACGAGCACCCTGCCGTCCGATCATCGGCCGCTGAAGTTCTCGAGTCTTACGGGGGCAATTCTGCCATGACTTGGATCGAAATCCTTCTGAAGGACCCGGACCTGAGCGTCAAATGCCATGCCGCAGCAGCTCATGCAAAACGCCGCAAGGCCGCCGCTTGGAGCGTAGTCGGACCACTCACCTTGGAGCCTGTGGTCTCTACTGCGCGGGCCGCTGCAAGGGCTCTCGCCTTCACCGGAACTGCGGAAGCTCAAGCGCGGCTCACAACGCAAATCTCAACACCCGGTTTGATGCGGGAATCCCTGAGGGGGATCCGGAGCATCGAAGATCCGAAGCTGATTCCAATTCTTCTGAACCTGCTGCCAAACCTGGAGGAAACTCACCTGAATTACGGGATGATTCTGACCGCACTGCAGAATCAGGAATGGAAGGCTGTGACCTCTGGCCTGACCACCTTTATTCAGAGCGGGAACGAGCAGCAGGTGAAAACTGGCGCCCGTCTCATCACAACCCTGACGCGCTCCCCGGAACTTGGCGCCCCTCTTCGTAATGCACTGAGCAAGGCGACCCAGACCGAGACCATCGAGGCCGGCCTGATCGCTCTCGGTTCCGCGATAATGAACCCTGATGAGCACGAGGAGTTCTTTCGCTCCAAGCTCAAGCATGAGGAACCCTCGATTCGGTCCTTGAGCATTCGCTGCCTCGCTCACTGCAAGGAGATCAATCACTACGAAGTACTCCGGGAGAGTCTCGATGATGAACATTATGAGGTAGTCGAGGCCGCCCTCAGCGCCCTCAAACGCCAACCCGCTGTAAATGCTCCAAAGGGTCAACTGGTCTCCTATCTTGAAACTCCCTTATCCAGTAACAACGAGTCTATTCGAGCACTTGCCTATGACGTTCTCGCCCACGCCGGGAGCGAAGCCGACTTTCGTCCGGCAATGGCCGCTCTTGAAGAGCTTCTCACCGGCACCGATGAGACCCTTCGCTCGGCCGCTGCGACGGCACTGGGCGCTCTCGCGCCAGAGGATCAGATTGGAGAGGTGGTGGCCGCCCAGGGCTACCTCGCCCACTGGATGGTGATCGGCACCTTTCTCAACGACAAAGAACACAAGGCCTTCCATGAAGTTCACGAGCCAGAAAAGGAACTCGATTTCGAGAAAAGCTACAAGGCGACCTATATCTGGCTCCTCGAGGGCCGGAGCGATAAACCTATCGAGCGAGAAGTTACTTGGGGTGAAGGCATCGTAGATCAGACCGATGGAAAACTCTCCATGTCCTCGCAGTTGCCTCCGCCAGGATCCTTCGCGGTGGGTTATGCTGTAGCTGACATCCACGTGGATAGTGACAGGGAGGTGTTTCTCGATATCGATGGGGACGATGCATTTCGGGTATGGCTCAACGATGAAAAGATCTCAGAGAAAATCGCTCCCTACCAACACCGCCAGGACTGCATCGCTGAAGACAAGGGGCTTAAGGTCAAGCTCGTGGCCGGCACCAACCGGTTCATCGTCAAATCCGCAAATATTGATCACCGCTGGTGGGTTCGCCTGCGCCTTACGGATTCCAATGGAATCCCCACTCCTTTCCGAAAACCATGAGCCAGAGCATGCGATCGCTCCTCTGCTCTCTCCTCCTGCTCAGCGCTAATACGTTCGCTGCTCCCGAGGAAGCTCCGACCTCTGATCCACGCTGGGCCAAGGCGCAGAGTAGTTACAAAGCGGGGAGCAAGGGGGAAGGTCACAGACTGCTCATTGCACTCGCCGACTCTCATCCTGGCGAGCTGGGCCTTGCAGTGGCTTGCTATTCCACAATTCTCGAGGTGGAGGGACAGCCCCTGAAATCCAATCCGTGGATCGATCTTGCGGCTGACAGGCTTATGGCCCTCGAGCAGTTTGGTGCAATTTCAGCGAACACCGAGGTCGTCCACTCGGCTGTCTCCCGTGTCATCGACAAGGCTCTGCTGGAGGGACGGCATCTCGAGGCCCGCACGACCAGCGACCGGTTCCTACGGAAGAACCCAAACGACCTCTATTGGCGGATTCGTCAAGCTTACAACTACCGGAGAATGGACCTTCTCGACACTCTTCCTCTCTACCAGAAATTGAAGGAGGAATACGACCCTGATCATCCCCATCCGCCTACCCGCGAACTATGGGCATGGATGCAGCCAGAGCTCAAAGCCATCGAGCAGCTTCCCAACCCTATCTACCCTCTTCCCAAGGGAACACCACTCCTTCTCATGGAGCCCGATGACCCGGATGGTTACTGGAGAATAGTACTCGACCGGTCTCCCGCAGATGTCCCCACCATGGTCGACCGGGTTGCCGCTCTCTCGGCCACTCAGATCGTTCCATGGGCGGACCAGACTGGGCTCACCGATCCCCTACGAGCTCTCGATCTGCACCTTCAAAGCAAAGCACCCTTGGAGCTAAGGGCACTGCGCAAACTCCAGAACGATCTTTTTGAGCGGGAAAGGCTTCCCACAGCTCCCAGCGAGAGAGAGCTCCTGACTCTTAGCAGACGGTTCGCGTGGTCCTCTACCATGCAAGAGAAGCTCCTCGCGCTGGCTAACACGGCTCTCTGGACAGGTCGCCCCGAGTCTGCTCTCCGCAGTTTTCAGGAACTCCTCGATCACACCGAGGATCCGGAACTCAGAGGGAGAGCCCAGACAGGGTTCTGGACTGCCCTGAGGCTCATCGGGGCCATCGCCGAGATTGAGGCCTCCGCGGAAGTGGTCGACCCAGGTAAAACATACCCATGGATGGGAAAGGCCGCCAAAGCGGCAGAGATCAGAGGCGAACTCCTGAAGAACCGCTCCGCTCCGCTGAACAGCGTAGCCCCCACCCTCGAGTCCCTGCGCCAGCATGTCCTGCAGCTCCCTCCGGTTTCTCCATGGCCAACAGACACTCCGGCTGCCGGTTTCGGCATCGACCTGCAGGTATCCGGAGGGCAGGTCCTTGCCAGCGGCCGGAACCTGCTCGTCAGCTACGACGCCGAGAACCCCGACACCCCACTCTGGTCCCAGCTCCAGCGTCATCCTGTTGAGCTCCATCGGAGAACCGGATATCACCCCGGCTACTTCCGGCCGCTGATCAGCGATGGTGTGATTTACACGAGATGGGGACTTCATTCTCTCCCTGATGGTGTCGCTGCGTTCATGTTGGCCGGAGGAAAGCCACTTTGGGCCTACGCTTACGAACGCGGGAGCTCTCCATTTTCCAAGGGTGTTCCAATGGGCGATCCAACAGTAGCGGACGGAAGCCTTTTTTACCTGCAATGGCATACTCCCGGTGACGTCACCGACCGGAACCGCACCATCAGCCTGATAAACTTCGACCTGCAAAAACATCAACCCCGCTGGTCCGCTGATCTTGCGAGCTCGGGGAAAGCCATGGACATGGCTGGAAGCATCCAAAAATCAACACCCCAGAATACCCTATACGGGAATTCCGTCACGGTTCACCGCGGTGCTGTCTACTGCAATACCAATGCCGGAATGATCATCCGCTGCGATATTCGCGATGGGCAGGTTGACTGGACTCACAACTACCGCAGAAAGAACTCCAGTCTCGTCTCCGAAAACTTGGGCACACGGCCAATTATCAGCGGCAATAATGTCATTTGCATGCCACGGGATGATGGCCGGATTTTCGCCCTCGATCAGAGGACCGGCCTTCTCGTCTGGGACAACCCTCTCGTTGTCGGCACTGAGGCTATTGGGGTTTGTGGAGATCTTCTCGTCGTTAGAGGGGCGGGCGTTATGGCGGGACTGGATGTCCACACCGGAAAGGCCCGATGGTTCAGCCCAAGCCCGGAAGGCGTGCTGGGGCGAGCGGTGCTGATAGAGAACTCGGTATATGTAGGTTCCGGAAGCCAGCTCATCCGAATGGACGCCGCTACGGGGAAGGTTCTGGAGCAACGCGCATGGTCACTAGGCAATGCCAGACCTCTGGCATTCACTCTCAAAGGGAACCAGCTATTTGTGATAAGTGACAGCCCCGCCCCGGACCGTAGACATGATCTTGGAAAACCCTTGGCCAGAGTGGACACTCCTCCCCGTGCTCTCGGGCTTCCTCTCAAACGCACCTGGCAACTCAACCGGAGCAATGCTCGCATTGCCATTCCTCCTGCCTCTTCAACCCTGAAGGAGTCCGCCTACATTCTCTCCGGGGGCATTCTCGAGTCCATCGACCTCAGCCCGAGTGGGTCAATCAACTGGCGCCGCTTTGTGGATGCCCACAAGGCTCAGCTGTCATTCTTTGATGACAAACTTCTCCTCGTGGAAAACGGACGAAACCGGCGTGGCTACAGCCGGGCCGTCGCCTTCAGCGCCAAATCAGGACGCATTCTATGGGAATCAATGGTCCCCGCGTCCCTTGGAAACCCACTCTTCTTCGAAAGCAAGCTGATGTACCATGACCGTCGGGGGAAAATGGTCGTCCTGGATCTCACAACTGGGGAAACAATCTGGCAGCGCACCTTGGATGAAGGGGATCTGGTCGATCCACACTGGGATGGAAAGCAGCTACATGTCTTCCACGCGTCGTCGTGGCATGGCCCTCACCTCCTCGTTCTCGATCCTGCTACGGGAAACACGGTCACTCGTGATTCGGTTATGATGACCGCAACGTCCGCCCCGAACATTGCCAAGCCCGTAGATGATGGATGGCTAGAGGTCCGCTTTCCCGAAAGGACCGCGAGTTGGATCCGTCTGGCAGCCCTTTCTGAGGTCAACGGTCAAGGCTGGGCCTCTGCCGCAGAACTCCATGTTCTCGACGAGGATGGCAATCCTCTGCCAAGAAACAAATGGGCCATTGAAGCGAACCATGAGAGGAACAACGGCCTCCGCGCCCTGCCTCGTAATCTGATCGATGGGGACCCACTCACATGGTGGCACTCCCCATGGAAGGACCCTGAAAAACCCCGCATCGGAAAAATCATTCCCCATCCTCACTTCATCCATATCAACCTCGGGAAGAATTATAAAATCAGCGGGTTCCGTTATCTTCCGGCCAAGATCAACAATAACAACGGCATGATCCGCGATTACGAGTTTCATTCTCGGGAAAATCATCAGGACTGGGGCACCCCGGTTGCCGCTGGAATATTAGTTAATCGGCTCAGGGTACATCGTAACTATTTCGGTCCAAGTGCTGTCTTCTTCGACGCCCGCAACTATCCCGGCAAGGATCAGGCTGTCTTTCGATACGACCTCAAAAAAAAGACTACGGAACTTGTTGAGACCCAGGCTCAGCTTCTCTCCATGCACGGGCCTTATGCCCTGATTACTTCACAGAACAAACTCATCTTACGACGTTCGGATGATGCTTCCTACCGATTCGAACTGACCCCACAGATCAACCATGGACATCATGGACATATCGTAATCGAGGGAGACCGGTTAGCAATGGGCCGCCACAAAATCGTAATCGCCGACCTGAAGACAAAACAGTTTCTCGAGTTACCGGAGAGCCCAGGCTCACGACGTGACCAGAACGGTATCTTTGTGAAGATTCCCGATGGCCATTTCCTGAAAATCGTCCACCACGGCAACAAGCAGGAGCTCTCACTCATTAATACCGCCACCGGAACCATTACCGAGGACACCATTGACAACCAAACCGAGCGCTTTACCGAAGATGGGTTTCTCAAGACCTCCGGACAGCAGCTTCTCTCGTTCGATCGCACTCTCCTGTTTTACGACAATTCGACCTTGAGTGCATGGGTCACCGCTGACTGACTTCCATCGATCCCACGGAAGGCCTTTTCAAGTCATCAACGAGAGCCTATAACAGGCTATGCGCGCCCTCTCCAATCTCCTGCTCATTTGCGTGGCCATCGTTTCGGCTGCCAGCGGCCGACCGCCTAATATCGTCTACATCATGTCGGACGAACTTGCCTATTATGAGCTCTCTCACATGGGAAATCCCTACATCAAGACTCCACGAATCGATGCCATGGCCAAGGACGGCATTCGTTTTACTCACGCGTTTGCTGCCGCTCCCGTGTGCGCGCCACTACGCTGCAACCTTATGACCGGAAAGCACGCCGGTCACACTTCGGTTCGGGCGAATGACGGAGGTACTCCGCTTCGTGCAGATGAAGTCACTATCGCCTCTCTACTGAAGAACAAGGGTTACGCAACCGGAGGATTTGGCAAGTGGGGAGCCGGAGGCCGGGACTCTACCGGTGTTCCAGAAAAACACGGATTCGATATCTTTTTTGGTTACTACGATCAAGTCCATGCTCATTCGTTTTATCCCCCTTACCTGATCCGTAACAGCGAAGAAGTGAAGCTGGCCGGAAACACTGGTGGTCGCACCGGGAAAACCTATTCCCATTACGCCATCATGGAAGAGGGTCTCAAATTCATCCGGGAAAACAGGGACGCCCCCTTCTTCTGCTATCTCCCGATCACCCCACCCCATGGCATGTTTGATATTCCCAGCGATGACCCTGCCTGGGAACACTACCGGAATGAGTCGTGGATCAAAGATGACAAGATCCCGCAGGACGTGAAGAACTACGCCGCCATGGTAACCATGGTCGATAACAACCTCGGGCAGGTAGTTGACCTCCTCGCCGAACTCAACTTGAGTAACGATACCATTGTTTTCTTCACTGGAGATAATGGAGGGCAGGACCGCTTTCGCAGTCCTGAGCACCCGCGAGGGTTTTTCAGCCCAAACAAAAACCCCACCAGTGGAGTGGAGTTCCGCGGAGGCAAGGGCAGCCTCTATGAAGGAGGACTTCGCATCCCATTTCTCGTCCAGTGGCCAGGGAAAATTCAACCCGGTCAAGTCAGTGACCTGATGTTCGCCCAGTATGATATTCTCGCCACCCTGGCAGAGCTGACAGGAGCGAAAGTGCCAAGTGACACTGATGGGATTTCTATCCTGCCAACCCTGCTACAAGGCGGGAATAGCCCTGTGGAACAGGAACTGCACACCCACTTTTACTGGGAGTTTGGGAATATGCAGGCCGTCAGGATCGGGCAATGGAAGGGCCTCTATATTAGAAATAAACAGGCGTGGGAACTCTATGACCTCGAGGGAGATATCAGTGAAACATCCAATGTAGCCGCAGATCACCCGGAGATCATCGCAACGATGACGAAAATCCTCACCGAAAGCCATGAGCCCGCACGCCCCGGCACCTACACCACGAGAGAGCGGCACGAGCGGGACCGCTGGGCCAAGTGGGGAACATCCCGCCCTCAGGAATCTTCCAGCGCACGCAAGATGAACCGGATAAAGGAAAAGGGCCTGATTCCTTTTGAGGACATGAAACTGCTGAGTGCCAGTAGCGAGAACCAGTCGAACAACCGCAAGGCTGCCTTCGCGATCGACGGCCGACCAGATACGCTATGGCACACAAGCTGGTCTGATGGACTGAAAGCGCATCCTCATGAATTAGTCATCGACCTTGGTTCCCCCTGCAAGATCACGGGGTTCCGCTACCTCGCTCGCCAGGACGGAGGGTGGAACGGGGCCTTTGCCGACACCGAGTTCTACGTTAGCAATTCACCCACTGTCTTCACTGACTGTGCCGCCAAGGCACGCTTCACCAAGACGAGAAAGGCCCAGTCCGTGCGCTGCGAAAAAACTGCTCATGGGCGCTACGTCAAAGTTCGCGTCCTGTCCGAGGTTAACGGGAAGGCATGGGGTTCCGCCGCGGATCTGGGCGTGGCCGGGAGAAGAAGTAATTAGCGGAATCCGCGCTCTTTCTCTGGCCCGATATTTCTGCAACCGAGGCCAGTGGAGGTTAGAGGACATTCCGTCAAAACTCTGGAGCAGAGCCCTTCCGGGTTTTCCTTGACCCCTGCCTCCCCAGCGGCACCCTCGCAAGAACCCTTCCTGTCATGCTCATCCTGCAGCCGCTCTTCCCCCTCCAAAGGAGCCTCGTTCCGGTTGCTCTCGCTCTTCTGATGATCACTTCAGCTGCCGGGCAGCTGATTCAGGTTTCTGGGAATGGGCGGACTATCAGCAATGGGGATACAACTCCCAGCAGCAGGGACCATACCGATTTTGGCCAGATCGGGGCAGCGTCTGGGCCCGTCGACCGGAATTTTCTGATCCGGAACCTCAGCCAAGTCCCCCTGCAGATCCTTTTCTTCCAGCGGATTGGGACGCACCCGGGCAACTTCACTATCATCGATCCACCCGAGCCAATTATTCCAGGAAATGGCGAAGCCTCCCTCACGGTCCGCTTTCTCCCTCCTGCCACCGGGGGGTTGAGGAGTGCCACTATCCGTCTCGTAACCACATCCTCAATCGACAGTGATTTCCAGTTTGACGTCGCCGCTGAATTTATCCTGCCCGCTCCCAATATTATTGTGTTGGGAAATAACGTGGTGATCCCTGACGGAGCTTCCTCGCCCCTTGAATCCAACAATACAGACTTTGGAACGCTCACCCTTGAAGATCCGCCCCGCACTCGTACTTTTTCCATCCAGAACGATGGAGAGCAGACCCTCCGTGTTAGTGGTCTCAGTGTAACCGGGATCAACAGCGATCAATTCGCAATCAGCAGGCAGCCCGCCACCTTCCTTCCTCCCGGGGGTGAGACCAGTTTCGAGATTCGTTTTCATCCAGACCGGGAAGGCGCGCATCGAGTCACCATCCTGATCAACAGCAATGATCCCTCCCCAAGCAAAAGGACCTATAGCTTTACCCTTCGGGGAACTGGTGTCTCGCAGCAGCCCGAAATCACTCTCACCGGTAATGGTATCGAAATCAGTCCCGGGGACGATTCTCCCCAGCCAGATAATCATACCCAATTTCCTGAGGCCGATCTGCAAACTCTCTCGACTCGGGTTTTCACTATCCAAAACACCGGCAATACTACCCTCACAATCAGTAACATTGAGGTTCTCGGCCCGCACGGCACCGAATTCAGCATCTCCATTGCCTTCCCAATTCAGCTGGATCCGGCGGAGACATTCCCCCTCCAAATAAACTTTCGGCCCGCGGAGCAGGGAGTGCGAATTGCAGATCTCAAAATCACGAGTGACGACCCTGTCGTCCCGATTTTTGAGGTGGCCCTGGAAGGCCTTGGTGGCCGATTTAAACTCCTCGGCATTGAAAGGGCCGCGGAGGACATCATCATCACGTTCAGTACCAGAGCTGCTCCCGGGGCCTACATTTATCGTATTCTCTATTCTTCTGATCTCGAAACCTGGAGTCCAGTCGGTTCGGTTTTCTCCAACGGAAGGGAAACACTGCAGTTCCGGCACCGTGGCAGTGGCAACCCGCAAAAAGGATTCTGGAAAGTCGAGGAGGACAGCCTCTAGCGAATTTTATTTCGCCGTCCTACGAGCAATATCGGCCAATCCGTTCAGGAAGCGGACATGACATTGAACCCGCCGGTAGAGTGAATATTCCGAGGGTGTTTCAAATGTAAGAGCTGTCCGGGCATGATGCAGAAAGAGGTGCCCTGCCTCCGGCATCCCGCCGATCTCCTCCACGATTTGTTTCAGTCCCCTCGTTCTCCGCATCACACCATTCCTGGGGTCTCTGCCATCGACTCTTCCGCGGTGGCGGGGAATGACCCTTTCTAGCTTATTGAGAAGTGCTTCTCCCAAATTTTCCCCCCGACGGGCTAGTTCATAGACATACACTCCATTGGCATCAAAATCCTCATGCAGACATGCCGCGATCCGGAAAGTGCACCCTTCGATTATATGGTGGACCCCAGCGACAACCCCGATCTCAGGCTGGTCAAAACAACGATTCAAATCCCTACCCTTTTCATCCTCTCTTATATTATTAACGAGGCCCCATGGATTCAGACATGGAAAGATGATCACTGGGTGATTCTGCAGGAAGGGGATGTTCTCTTCAGCCCATTGAAGAAGCCCCTGCACTGCAGCTGGCTCATCGCCATGAATACCGGCACTGAGATAAAGAGCTCTACCAGAGCTCTCCCGATGATTTGAAAGGGCCAGAATAGTCGAATGGTTCACTCCTTCAAGGTCGTCTACCTGCAAGCCTGCCTTCCTGGCAACCATCCGCCAACGCTTCAAAAGAAAGTCAACATCATGACAGCGATGGCTGGCCAAGTAGATGCGCTCTGCCCGGGTCATGCCTTTCGCTTCGCACAGTGAGGCGAAGAGGTCCACCCGAATGGAGGAAAAAAGCATCTCGCAGGGTCGCGCAGCCCCCTTTATACAAGGAACAACTTCTCCGTTTTCATGCGTAACACTCGGCCAATCCTCCTCCATTCCCTAGCCACTATTTCACTCCTTCTCGCAGGCA
>DFWB01000108.1:11525-13179 GCA_002380675.1 Akkermansiaceae bacterium UBA4145 | reverse complement strand
AATGGATGTGAAATATTTTGTATTCTTGATTTTCCAGGAACCGCGCCTTGTCCGAGGACGGTCAGGGAGATAGCACCAGTCATGGCCAGGGGATACGATTCGGACCGCGAGCGGAAACACTCCCTCTCACTCCTCGGAAAAGACCTCGCCCGAAGGGCCAAGTCGAGATGTGAACTGACCCGAGTGAGTGGTGTTCCCCTCGTGACATATGAAATCCCACCTATTCCCAGGGAGCCTGATTTCGATCGCTGTCTTCTTGTCAGTGAGCACGTTCTCGCCCAACTGGAGAAACCCCGAGCCCTCGTTGGCGGCGAGTGGCACCACCTTAAAGAAGTCATATGGTCGGATGTTCCTGCCGTCCAGACCATGGCCCTGCGGATCCTGCGACACCTGGCAAGAAGCAATCCATGGGCTCAGAACCTCATCGACGAAACTTACCTCGACCCGGAGGTGACAGAGCGCGCAGACGAAGCAGAACTCTGATCCCAGCAATGGATCACGCCCCGGAGCTAGGAAAGGGGCTCCAATACCACTCCAAAAAAGTCGCGGAGGACATTCTGATAAACGGGCCGCTTGAAGGCCGGAAGCCAATCAAGATTGAACCGAGACGGCTCAATCCACCTGTGGTTACGAAATTCCCGAGGATTCTGATCCAATTTGATGGGGGGAGCACCCTCCCTCAGGCGGCAAAGAAAATAAGTCTGCTCCTGCCCGACAAAACGGGCGCGCTTCCCCTTTGTGCCCCGGATCTCAGGAGGGAAAAGATAACGATACCCGTCCCGGGACTCGATCACTTCATAACTCGGTGGAGGGAGGCCGATTTCTTCCTCGACCTCACGAAGTAATGCTTCCTGAGCAGACTCCCCATCATCTATTCCTCCCTGAGGAAACTGCCAGGCTCCCTCAACCTTGATTCGCTCGCAGATAAGAAGGCGCTCCTGCTCATCAAGAAGGAGAAGCGCTACATTGGGGCGATAGCTGGGCACACCAGAGCAAAGCGGATACTGATGACCCCTTCAACCGTGAAGTAGAGAGTAGATCACCCAAACGATCCTTTGACGCATCACCGGACAACCCTAATACTCACCACACAACCGACGGAAAATCATGAAACTACTTTTCATCCTCTCTCTCCTTCTTCTGCCCGTACTTGCTCTGGCGCAAGACACCACCAATCCAAACTCCACGTCGACAGGACAGGATGACAAGCCCTTCAAGGACTCCCTCGGGGAGAAGGGATTCTGGCAGGGATCCCTGCCCGGTGGCAGCTATGCGGTTGCTCTCAGCCGGATTACATCCATCAGCAAGCATGAATACCTTCTCGACGGAAACCTGATCGTCACCGAGGTCACCATCGACACCATTGGCTCGACCACTCTTCGTGTCTATCAGCTCACCCCTGCGGCCCAGTATGGCACGCTGGCGACCGGAAGAAAAATTGTCGAGCGAGGCAAGGACCTCCTCGACCGTGCAGGCCAAAGAACCGGAGCCGACATCGCGAACATGGTTCAGAAACAATATCCCACCACCACCCACGCCAAGACCATCGAATTCCGCGTCAAGGACCTCGGCACCCTCGATGCCTTGCTGGGAAGCGCAAAAGGGGCCTGGATCAGCGGAAAGGGCCGCAAGTTCGTCGTCAACGAGTAAACCT
>DFWB01000108.1:4575-11159 GCA_002380675.1 Akkermansiaceae bacterium UBA4145 | reverse complement strand
GGTGGCTGATTGGGGAGCGTCTTCTCCTCGCCATCAGGAGTCTTTCGACTTCCCTCGGACTGCTTTTCTTCTGCCTTCTCAGGATCTTCCGCTTTCCTCTTCCCGGCAGGATCGCCGCCTAGCCCCCGGTCGAGCAGATCAAGAGCCCGTCCGGGAATCGTTCCCAGATCCCGTAGGAGAGGAAGTCCGGGTTCCGGTCTCTCCGTCTCCTCAGGTGTGTTATCAAAAGAATCGTTACCCGGTGTCTTTCCGTCTCCAGGGAGCCCGGGTAAATCCGGCAGCTTGCCACCTTTCGGGACAAGCGGCAGGCCGAGGATTCCCTCGAGAATATTGTTCACTCCGTCTCCCAGCGGCTTCACCTGTCCCCCAACGCCACTAAGAATATCACTCCCGCGCCCTAGAATATCAGCACCGATATCAACAGCGGTCCCTCCGGTATTCCACAACGCCCTCCCGAGGTCTCCCGCAACCTTTCCCCCAGACTTGAGAACAAGTTCTCCATTGACCATCTCATACATCCACTCGAAGCCAGCCGCTATTAACCGGTCGCTCAGGTCTTCCTGCGGCGAATCGGTTGTTCCTGATATTTTCACGGGGGTCCAATGAAGGCCATCTGTTCCCGGCTCAAAAACCCTGTGCGCCGCTCCGGGGATACGGCTCAGTGTCGAGGGCGTCAGGCCCAACCTGAGATCGCCATCCAACTGCCCGCCATCGATGGTGAGAGAACCTTCAATCCTCAGCAGGCCCTCGCTGACGATGTCAATATTTGTCAGCTCCAGCCGGTCTCCCTTGTGCATGAATTCCAGGTTAGCGTTACGCAGGGAGAGGCGACGAAAGCGCTCCGTCGAAGTGTAAGACGCGATTCGATCAAGAACAGGGAGGGCCGTGAGATGGCCATTACTCAACTGGAGCTCTCCCGTGATAAGGGGAATCTTTCCTATTTTGCCTGAAACCGTAAAGTCGGACCTCAGCTCACCGGTGATGCGCTTGGCCCAGTCCTCGGGCACGACCTCGTCACACTGCACATCCTTGAGCTTGCCCTCAAAGTCAAAGTCTCCAACCCTGAAATCAAGGAACCCTCCGGTCTCCAGCTGTCCCGAGGAGAAGACCTTCCACGACCCGCTCTTGAGAATCAGCTCTCCATACTCCGTATACCGCAGATCCGCCTGCTCAAGATCCAGTCTGGGGAAAAGCGTAAGTGGAGTGAGCAACTGCCCACGAGTAAGAGCCCCTTCATAGGAGCCCCTGCCCTGCCCCGGCCTCAACTGGCCTCTTATCCCGGACCAGCGCAGAGCAGTCTCACCCATATTTACAGTGCCACTCAGTTCGTCAATCAGGGCATTTTCAAACTTCACCACCTGTCGGCGGTTTTCCTCGAACTGCGGTCCATCTCTCGCCACATCGACCTCAACATGCAATCGGCTGAGCTGAAGGCTGTCGGTCTCGACCCGTTTACCCAGAAGAGGCCCGAAGCGAACCTCTGCCTTTAACTCATCAGCCTCAATCCTCTGGATCAGGTCCGGGCCTTCCGCGGTGAACGTTGGCGCAGTCACTTCCATCCCATCCCATTGAAATTCATCGAAAGCGGCCTCTACCTCCAGAACCTGACTCACCTTCTGGTTCACCATGGACCGGAAGCCCTCGCTACGCAGATAGTTTTTCAGCCAGATATACCCCCCCGGTATTAGCAGAATACTCAACACGAACACCGCGATCGCAAGGCGCCCCAGCCACACCCCCGTGCTGCTGCCCCCGGAGGAACCGGCTCGTCTACGTGCTCTTCGAGAGGCCATTTCTCGGGACAGGGTAACACTTCCGCAAACTCGCTCAAGGATCCTCTTACCCACCTACGAATGAAGAACCACCCCTTACCCGGGATCACGTTTGTGCTTCCAACTCCGTGTAGAACCGGATTGAATCCTGCTCTTATCGCTTTCTGGACCCTGTCCGAACCTACTGTCACCCCGATTCCCATCAGTCGTGCTCGAACTCAAGGAGGTCTGTTTCACTATTCAGAAAGACGGCGACCCCGTCAATCTGGTGAACCATGCCAGCTTCGATGTGCCCCGGGGCCACTTCATGGCCATCGTCGGCCCATCGGGCTGCGGCAAGACCACTTTACTTAAAACGATCGCTGGCCTGAATCCCGAGTCCGGAGGCTCTCTCTGGTGGGACGGGCGCAATCTCTCTGAGGACGGCGACTTGGAGCCTTGGGAGATCGGCTACGTTCCTCAGTTCTCCATCGCCTACGACGAGCTCACTGTCGATGAAGCGGTCGAGACCGCAACCCGCCTTCGCGTTAAGTGTCGCAACACCGAGGAGCTCGACCAGCGTATCGACCGCGTCCTGGAGGAGACCGGCCTCGCTCCGATTGCCGACCGCCACATCAAGGTCCTCTCCGGCGGACAAAAGCGACGCCTCGGACTCGCAATGGAGCTTGTCTCTGATCCCAAGCTTCTCCTTTGTGACGAGGTGACCAGCGGGCTCGATCCCCGCTCCGAACGCGAAATCGTTCATCTCCTCCACGATCTTTCCCGCAACGATGGCCGCACTGTCATTCTGGTCACCCACTCCCTTGCTCACCTCGAGCTCTACGACTCAATCCTTGTCAATCACGAAGGCAGCGTGGCCTTCCACGGCCCTCCCAGCCAGCTCACTCACTACTTCTCCGTCGACGACTCGGAGGAAGTCTACCCCACCCTCGCAAAACAGAGCGGTACCGAGTGGCAGGAGTCCTGGGCAAAACACCGCCAAGCCTACTACCAGAAGCTCGCCCGTACGCGCGAACTTCACATCGAGGCCGGTGTGATCAAATTGCCTGCGAGCGAAGAGCCCACTGTCGGAGACGACGAACAGCCACCAAAGAAGAAAAACAAAACAACACCTCCTCGCCTGCCGAGCACCTTTAGCCAATTCGGAACCCTGCTCGCCCGGCGTTGGAAAATTTTCTTCCGCGATCGGACCCAGGTTCTTCTCCAAGTCGCTATCCTGCTCTGCTTTCCCATCCTCGTCACTTTTTTTGCCGAACGGGGAAAAGAACCGATTAAGCGCCTCTCTGATATTCCAGAGGAGAATATCGTCCTCGAACTGCAATCCCGGGTCGAGGTCCGCGAGGACCAGATTCGGGTAGGCTCCGCGGTCTCTGGAATGATCATGTTCGAGGTCATTCTCCTCGCGCTCATGGGCTCCAACAATGCAGCCCGCGAGGTAGCCGGGGAGCGCAAGATTATGGAAAAAGAGAAATTCGGCGGCGTCCGTCCAGTCTCCTACCTCCTTAGCAAACTCGCCTTCCTCACCTGTCTCATCCTTGCTCAGTCACTCTGGATGGCCATGTTCGTGGAGTTCTTCTGGCAATTCAGTGGCTCCTTTGCCAGCCACGTCGCCTTCCTTATCCTGGTCAACGCCTCCATCACTGCGATCTGCCTGGCCATTTCTTCGGTGATGAAGACACCAGAACAGTCTTCCCTCCTTTCCATCTATCTGGTCGGCTTTCAACTCCCCCTCAGCGGAGCCGTCCTCGCACTTCCTGAGTTCTTTGAAACCCTTACTCAACCCTTCGTCTCGGCCTACTGGGCATGGTCCGGTAGCATTGAGGCTCTCGGTGGCAATATCCATACCGCCGTTGATGTAATTACCGAAACCGAACTTTCCCCAGGCAATGTCTGTTTCTTCGCTCTCTGCGCCCAGACTCTGGTTGGCATTATTATCGCGTGGATGGGGATGGTGCGCCACCAATGGGACAATTAGACCTATTCATCATGAATGACCCCCTATTGAGAGCTCCCAAGTCACCCGAACGGGTGGATCAGGGCCGCCTTCACTCCGTTCTCCGCACCCCACCGAGTCGAAAATCTCGAATTCCTGAGTTTAGCAATCTCCGATTTCCCCGTAGACTCCCCCTGCCTCTAACCTTCAATTCTTAGAATCAAGTATATGGGTCGCCGCGCCAGCTCCGGTCTCAACGCCACCGCTCTCATCGGTATTGCGGCAGTGGTGCTAGTCCTTGTTGCGGCCGGGACCCTGCTTCTGAAAAAGGGAAAGACCGAGGGCTTTACCGGCCAACCCCTTCCGGTCGAGGAGACCTTCAGCAACGCCACCGCGATGCGACGCAACGAATACACGGTGGAGGGCAAGGTCTTTCGGATCGAAAGCCGTGATTCCGGAGTAGGAGTTTGCCTCATGGTAGGAAATGAGGGAGGAGAAGAGGAAGCCGTTTTCATCAAGGTCCCTGAGGAGATCGCCACCATCAACTTGGAACGCGATGTTACATACGCCTTTAAGATCCGCGTGGGAGAAGGGGGCGTAAACGTTGCAACCGCGATCAAGAAGCCCTAAACTACTGAGTAAGCTTTCAGCCAAGCAATCCGGCATGAAGAACCAACTGATCCGAATCGCACTCCTCCTCGCCCTCAGCGGCGTGGCCTTGAGCCAAGTATATACCCCCCCTGCTCCGGAAACCAATGCGAACCGGACCCCGACCGATACCAGCACTACAGTCAATCGGCAGCAACCCGATACCCAGTCCCCCTTTGGTGAGGAGATTCCGCTTCTGAATCCCGGAGACGAGACCATCACGGTTGCAGGAATTACAATTCCGCTTGGAGACAACCGGATCATGCGGTCCCGTTTTGAAAAGTATCTGAGTCAGCCGGAGGAGAATTCCGCTGACGCTCAAACCTACCGGAGCAACATCGATCGAATCCTTGACGACCTCTCACCCTATCGGAAAGGAGGCCCGGACATCAAAACCGCCTACCAGACTCTTCCTGCGGCGTCAGCTTTCCCGGCAGATGCGCGTATCTGTATGACCCTCGCAGAGGCTGTCTACGTGGCCATGCTGGCAAAGCGTGACAATCGCAACCTTCAGAAGCTGAACATGGCCCTCGAGGAGGAAAAGCAGAAGCGAATCCGCGATGGTGACTGGAAAACCCGCCACGATCGCGACCAGAAAACTGGAGAGGTCAAATCTACGAACGGAGATGGAGGCAAAGGGAAAAAAAAGCAGACTACCGAAGCCACCAGCACTGGTCGGGGAGCCCAGTCTCTTGAATACGCCGAGATTCTCCGCCGGATTGGCGAGGTCGAAGCTATGAAGAAGAAGAATCTTGCTCAATCAGAGGTGCAGGAACTTCGCTCCAAGATTCAATATCAGGCAAACATGGCGCTCTGGACCATGCAGCGCCGCTATCAGCATGTCCTGATGGCCTCGCGCTTCTATAACCAGATCTGGAAGGATGGGGACTCTACTCTCCACATCGATAAGAACTCGGATGTCTCCAAGATGTTCAGCGAGAGCCTCGGAGTAAACCCAACGGTATCTACTCTCGACTCCATCGCCAATGAGGCGATTCAAGAAGTCAATAAGGCCGTGGAGGCCGTCAACTTTCTTCTTGAGCGCGACGAACTTCACACCGCCCAGAAGCGCCTTCTCGAAGCCTTCTTCATTGGGGAGTATCTCGCCCCGGTAGCCACCCTCGAACTTGAGAAGAAACGCCGAATCCAACTCTACGTCAGGAGTCTGTTCGAACTGTATGACGCGATGCAGGCCAAGAATTACACCCAGGCTAAAGAGCTGGTCGCGTCTCTCAAGGAGACCGCCAAGGATTTCCCATCGGCCAAGGCGGAAAGTGCAATCACAGGCTATACCTTTGCCAGTAACATGGCCATTCAGGGAGCCAAGGCAGCACTCCTGGAAGGAGACAAAGACAAGGCCAAGGAAGAAATTCAGACTGCCGCCGAGATCTGGCCCACGAATCCCAAGCTCACTGAGTTCAGTGATCTTGTCGAAAAGAGTGGTGGGATCATGGTTGCCCGGAACGACTTCGATCGCCTTCTTCGTGAACAGAACTTCAGGGAGATTTTCAAACGTCAGTATGAGTTCGCTCCCGCGGTTAAGGGGAACACGACCAATGAAGATGCTCTTCGCACCGTAGTGACCAATATTCTGAAAATTGATACCGCAATCTCGGTAGCCCGTCAGGCCGCCGCACGAGGCAATAGCTATGCTGCCTACGAGGCCCTTGCAGATCTTCGCTCCCAGCAGGAATACTCCAAGGACCCAAAGCTCGGGGAAGAAATCGAAACCATCATCCCGAAGGTCTCTCCCTTTGTGGACGCCCTGCAACGCGCCAAAAATCTGGAGGATTCCCGGCGCGATCAGACCGGCTCCGCAATCGCCTGGTATCTCAAGGCCCTGAAGATCTATCCGGGCAGTGAAATGGCGGAAGAAGGATTCCAGCGTCTTCTCGACAAGGTGCTGCCGGATAACGACCTCCTCCCCCCATCGGCCCGTTCTGAAGCCGTCAATTGATCCCAGCCCGACTCGGATTGTGAAAACTACCGTCAGGCAAGCTCCCACTCAGATCTTTCGAGCCTCAGTCATCTTGGCGGTATCGGTCCTCAAATCCGGATCTAGCGGAGGGTCCTTCGCGAAGTCTTCCCCGGAAGATTCTGACATGGAGCCGCTTTACCGGCCTGTCAATGGAACGTGGTCCAGTCACTGGACTCCAGATCGACAGAGTCGTTGAATACAAATAACCATCCGCATAACCTGCGATTTTTTTCCACCGGGCTTATTCTGGCTT
>DFWB01000108.1:0-4266 GCA_002380675.1 Akkermansiaceae bacterium UBA4145 | reverse complement strand
CCACCGGGCTTATTCTGGCTTGCGCCCTCGTGGTTTCGGCATGCCAGCATCGACCGGCCTACGAGGACCGCCCCTACCTTGATCCGCAATGGATCAAATCCTCCTACCAGCTTCCGCTGCCAGAAAATCTCCGACTCAAACGAGAAGCCCAGGCGGCAACTGCAGAGGGAAACCGTGAAGTGTGTGGGGCCATCCTCCAACATTCTGACACTAGCAGAACCCTTGAACTATTCTTTGTTGAAAACGCAAGTAATCGTTCTCACTCCTACGAGTTGTCTCCTCGCAGCGTACAGCGTGTTCGGAAAGCCGCAGACAACCGCGACTCGAAGATCATTGGGTCTTTTCACTCTCATCCGTCCAGCGATGCCGCCCCTAGCAAAAGCGATATCACCCACGCCGGGGTGCTCAGCCTCCTACTTATCCACTCCGTTCCAAGCGGTCGAACCCGCCTGTGGCAGATTGTCCTTCGCGATGGCGCAAAAAAAGCGCGCGAAGTTCAACTTGAGGTGATTGGACGGCGACTCCGGGGACCCTCTCCCCTGAACCCCTCTCCCCGAAGGCCATCTCTCCCCCCAGTTGATCCGGGAACCAGTTCGGGCCAATAACTTCTCTCAAAACCAGCAGGGCTTCCCTCTTGTTGAGGCGGAAGCAGCTTCTCCCAATCAGCCTCCGATCTTCCACAAGTGCTCCTCGGAACGCAGGAACAAGGCCCCGTCAATGAGTGCTGGTGAGGCGAGGATGCGCTCTTCCATCTCCAGCTCGAAGGCGATCTCGCAACCCTCCGGAGAAACGGTCGCCACATAAGCGACACCATCCTCGGTGGCTAGATAGAGCTTATCGTCAACAAGGACAGGAGAGGAGGAAAAGTTCCCGGGAATCTTCTCTCTCCACTTCATCTCCCCGCTTTTGCCATCCCTGCAAGTAAGCGACCCGGTATCATCGACCAGATACAGGTAGCCTCCCTTCTCAACAAAGCTGGGCGTCTTTGGGATATAGCGGTCCTCCTTGAAAAGCACGTGACTTTCGGTGACATCACCCGCGGCTCCCTTGGGGCGGATGGCAAGAAGCGAAGACCGGTCAAATCCTGTCGCCACATAAAGCGTTTCGTTCGCGTAGACTGGTCGAGGCACAACCGAATATCCCTCGCCGTAGAGAACCTTCCATATCTCTTTGCCATTCGCAGGGTCGTAGGCGGCCACCTTCCCGCTCGCCTGACTGATTACCTGCATGCGGCCTTCGACCTCGATCACAAGGGGAGTTCCAAAGGAAAAGGTTTTCTTTACCTTCTGCTCGCGGGGAGTTTTCCAGGCCAGCTCTCCCTTCTTTTGATCAAGAGCCACGATCATCGGGTCCGACGCTCCATCCGCATTAAAAATCATTTTACCATCCGCCACCACAGGAGAGCTACCGGTCCCATGCACCGGTGGATACTTGACGACCTTCTTCCAGAGGACCTCTCCATCGTTAAGCCGGAGAGCCGCGGTGCCCATGTGTCCAAAATGAACGTAGGCTACCCCTTGCTCGAGATAGGGAGTCGCACTGGCGAGGCCATTTTTGGAATGACGCTTTCTCACCTCAGTCGCCTCAGGGGTAAAGAGATCCTGAGTCCAGACTACCTCACCACTCCCTACATCCAGAGCAACAACACCCAGACTAACTTTCTCTCCCTCCTGCCGGGATACCGTAATGACAATCTTTCCCTCTCCGATCACAGGAGAGGACCAACCTTTCCCGGGAAGTTTCTTCTTCCAAGCTACGCCCTTTTTAAGTCCCCACTCCAACGGAACGTTCTTGGCGCCCGAGACTCCCTGCCCCCCCGGCCCCCGGAACTGGAACCATTCCGCATTGGCTATAGCGGTAAAAACGAGCAGAGAGATGGTTCCATATATGCCAAGTTTCATAATATCAAGACAGGCTGGGAACTCCGTGGTTCCAGTCAATAAAAACCGCAGAAGGACCTGACAAACCATGATCGCTGGGTCCATCCCTCACAAAGGGACTACTCTCATGACAAGACCTGCGTATTCTTGCTCTTGAAAACCTCTCTTCCAGCCGCTCTAGTTCTCTTATGTCCGAACCATCCATCCCGGCTCAATCCAATCGCCGTCGCTTTCTTGGGACCACTACCGCTGCTGCGGCTACACTTGGTTCTGCCGAACTAGTTTATGGGGACCACCATAAGGGGAAACCTCTTCGCTTTGCCCAGATTGGCTGTGGGGGCAAGGGCAGTAGTGACCTCGATAATACAGTTTCCAGTGGCGGAAAGCTCATCGCAATGTGCGACGTCGATGAAGGCCGCGCAAAGGGACACTTCAACAAGTACAGCAAGGTTCCCCGTTACACGGATTACCGGGAAATGCTCGCCAAGCACAAGGACGAGATCGATGCCGTGGTCGTCTCCACTCCTGATCATGTCCACGCAGTAGCAGCCCTTGCTGCCATGAAACTTGGAAAGCATGTTTACGTTCAGAAACCACTCGCTCGTACTTACGGCGAATGCATGGCTCTTCTTGAAGCAACCAAAAAGTACAAGGTTGTCACTCAGATGGGAAACCAAGGTCACGCAGGTTCGGGGCTCAAACTCTGGAAAAAGATGATGGATGACGGCGCCTTTGGTGAAGTGCTCGAACTGCACTCCTGGTCCAATCGGCCTATCTGGCCTCAGGGCATGACCAAGTATCCCGCGGAAGCACCAGTGCCGAAAGGACTCGACTGGGACTCTTGGGTCGGACCGATGGAAAAGCGCGCCTTCGGAAAAGGCTTCCTCCCCTTCTCATGGCGGGGGTGGTGGGACTTTGGCGCAGGTGCCATGGGAGACATGGCCTGCCACAACATGGACCCCGCATTCTGGACCTGTGGCCTGACATTGCCTACCTCGATCACCGCAGAGGCCTCTGCCCCGGCCGGCGTTGCCTACCCCAAGTGGTCGGTAATTCATTTCCATTTCCCTGCTACCAAAGTCTGCCCCAAGGGAATCAAGATGGTCTGGTATGACGGCGGCAAACGACCAAAGCCTCCCGCAGGCGCCGACCCCGGCCTCAATATGGGCGGAAATGGCTGCCTCATTGTTGGCAGCAAGATGTCTGCCATGGGTGGTTCACATGCCGGAACCCCACGGCCGGTCGCTGTAGGACCTAAATTTGACAAGGATGCCATCGCAAGGGAATCGGCTCGCTGGCAGGCAGAGCATCGCAAGCTAAAGGGAACAGATCACCACCGAGAGTGGGTGGATGCAGCCAAGAAGGGCGATATCAACGCCCCGGGGAGCAACTTCATGTATGCTGCACCCATGTCGGCCGCCCTTGCTCTTGGAGCTGTAGCGCTGCGTTTCCCGGGCCAAGAGCTCAAATGGGACGATCAGAGTGGAAAATTTACCAACCACGACGAGGCCAACAAGTGGGTCACCATCGATCCACGCGAGGGCTACGACCTCAAGGCCTGAGCCCCCGGATTACCGGCCCCGAGGCTTCCATCCAGTAATCATAACAGGCCCGCTTTTCTCCAAAAAGGGAAGCGGGCCTTTCTTTTGCGGCGAGGAAGCAACTGAAATCTTGAATCTACTGCTCGCTCCTCTTTGATGCGCAGTATGAAGAAGATCATCCTTACTGGGCTCTTCCCCCTTTTCCTTGCGCCCATACCCGGTTTGGCTGCCGATGAAGCCGGGAGTCGGCCCAACATCGTCTTCATCATGTCGGACGACATGGGATGGAATCAACCGGGCTTCAACGGGAGCACCAAGGGACTCACCCCCAACCTCGATAAACTCGCCAGAGAGAGCCTGAGCTTGACTCAGTTCTACACCCACTCCGTCTGCGCACCAACCCGCGGCGCGTTTCTTACCGGCCGCTATGCCTTCCGAAACTGGATGGACTGGCGCTCAGAGGATTTTGGCAAGCCCAGTTACCTGAAAGCCCTTGGCCTGACCCTCGCACACAATGAACGGGGAGAACCCACGAGGCGAATTCATGCACTTGATACTGAGGAAAGAACGATAGCGGAGGCTCTGCGCGAAGCCGGTTATTTTACCGCTCTGGTGGGCAAATGGCACTGTGGTGAATGGCTCGAAGAACACCTTCCAATGGGCCAGGGCTTCATGCACCAGTACGGACATTATGCCTGGGGTATCGACTACTACACCAAGACCATCGTTCACAATGCGCCCGCCCGTTTCGCAGTCTACGACTGGCATCGTAACCAGAAACCCCTCCGGGAAGAAGGCTATGCAACCGACCTATTCGCCGCAGAGGCCGAGAGAGTCATCGAGGC
>DFWB01000151.1 GCA_002380675.1 Akkermansiaceae bacterium UBA4145 | reverse complement strand
GTCAGCCGTAGCAATCCTGAATTGGCCCGCAAATTCGATATGCACCTCGGTGCCGGCCGGTGCGCTGCCCCAGACTGGGAGCTCTGCCTCTCTCTGCAGGACGGCATTGTCACCAAAGACTGCGGCTACGGTGAGTGCGGCCTTTCCGGGTGTGCAGGGCAGGGCTGCGAGGCCGCAAACCAGAATAAGAACGCGTCGAAAAGGGCAATCCACCATTCGGAGACGATGAAGGGCCAGCCCTGTGTCCGTCAATGGCGGATCAGGGGGCAGGTGTTTCCATGCTTGATAGTTCCTCGGACAGCACGGATGCGAGAAAGGAAGTGAAGCGTGTCCTTCCTGTTTCTCCGAGGTGATACCCGTCAGAAAAGTCGCTTCGTCCCATGCGAGGATCAACAGAGCGATCTATCAGAGTGGCACCATGTTCCTCGATCGTGGCTCGTGCTTCCGGGTCAACAGTCCAGGGCTCAGGTTGTGGCATTGGAATGAAGTAGGGTTTCACGCCATGGGCCTTCAGGGTCTTGATGAGGTCGGCGAGTTTGCGGTAGCTCCGGGTTGAGGGTGCCGGGGTGCTGGGATCGTCGCTCTCGTTTGGTGCGGGGCGGGTTTGTGCCGCATCGAGGATGTTATTGAGTCTGCTGACGCCCGGTCCGAATTGAGGAATTGTGGCAGAGCTGACACCCCATTGATGGGTTCGCTGATCTCCAAAAAGGGCGCTGAAGTGCGAGAGAAAACCGATCGCTCTTTCGTCAAGGGTGCGGCCCTCCTCGCTCAGACAGGAGCCCAGATTGTCAAGGGAGCAGAAGTGGCGGGTGAGACGACGTATCTTGAGTTCGTATTGGTCTGGAAGATGGTGCCCCACAAAGCCAATCACAACAATGTCCGGATGGCTTTGAGATTGTGTAAAATAAGTATCGTAGAGGTAGTGCCAATCTCGTGCCGCAGTAGCGACCGGAGTGACCTTGGAGACGCTGCAAGGTCTGGAAAGTGCAGTAGAAATATTTTCCTGCAGCAGAGTTTCATCGACTCCATGGAGAAGAAGGGAATTCCCGAGGATCATGATTCGTGGGCTTTCTCCAACTTTGATCTCCTCTGCGATTTCCGGGAGAGCATGGATGTGGACGCGATCGTAATCGAGGGTGGGAGCAAGGATCCTCGCGATAATTTCGAGCAGGATGCCGGTCCCCGCCAGCACGGCGAGGACTTTCCACTCGGTTCTTTTAAAACTGGAAGTAGATGAACTCACTTGTGCGGAGAGGTTGATGAACTACAAGCATGAAAAGTGCATAGGCGTATGCTGCGGATCGCCAACCCCATGGAACCCGTGTCAGGGCCAGAAGATCGTTGCGTCGGGCCAGCCAGATTTCGAGAAGCAGAAAGGGCCCGGCAAGATAGAGGATGGATCCCAATCCGTAGGGAGTAAGGAAGGTGGCAGAAAAGTCGTTAAAGAGGATTGCGTTAAAGAAGTTCCATGCCTGTGCGGCAGATTCGGCTCGGAATAAAAGCCAGCCAATACATACGAGATTGAAGAAAAGGAATGTTTCTACCAGGCGACGCACGATGGAGGGTTGGGAATCACGGATGCGACCTTCGAACGGCCGATAGGCACACAGGAGAATTCCCTGGTAGAGCCCCCACAGAACAAATGTCCACCCTGCTCCATGCCAGAGGCCTCCCAGTAGCATGGTAATCATCAGATTTCTGCACGTTTTCCAATGCCCCCCCCGGTTTCCTCCCAGTGGAATGTAGAGATAATCGCGTAACCAGCTCGACAGGCTGATGTGCCAGCGCTTCCAGAAATCTGCCGGAGAGCGCGCGAAGTAAGGCATGCGAAAATTTGCCATGAGCTCAATTCCCATCCAGAGGGCGATGCCACGAGCGATGGCGGAATAGCCGTAAAAGTCCCCATAAATTTGAAACGCGAAGGCGTAGACTCCTACCAGTCGATCGATGCCGCCGACCTGATCATCGCTTGCCGCAAAGATCCCATTGCAGATGAACGCCATGTTGTCAGCGATAACGATCTTGGCAAAGAGCCCACTAATGACGAGATAAAGTCCCTTTGCGAAGTGATCCCTCGAGGTCCTGCGAGGATTGATAATTTGAGGGAGAAGCCGATGGGAGCGCTCAATAGGGCCCGCCACCAGCTGAGGAAAAAATGCCACATAGAGAGCGAAGTCGGGCAGGCTTGTGGCGGCCTTGGTGTGTCCACGGTAGACGTCGATCGTATAGCTCAGGGTTTGAAAGGTGTAGAAGGAGATGCCGACTGGCAGAATGATGTTCAGGGTGACGGGATCTGTTTCATAGCTGAAGAGAGATTCGAGGAGCCGGGCAAAGCTTGCGGTAAAGAAGTCGAAGTATTTGAAGACTCCGAGGATACCAAGGTTGGTGGTGATCGATAGTGCACACCACCGCTTCGCGATTGCCCTGTCCCGCGATCTTGTCACCCGCTGCGCAACGTGGAAATCTATCAGGGTGGAGATTGCGATTAGGATGAGGAAGCGAGCATCCCAGGCTCCGTAGAACACGTAGCTTGCCACGAGGAGCATGCGATTCTGTCCTCGATGGGGTAACAAGCGATAGAGCACTATTACCGCAGCGAAGAAGATCCAGAACAGATAGCTGTTAAAGGCCAAGGAAA
>DFWB01000293.1:2145-29556 GCA_002380675.1 Akkermansiaceae bacterium UBA4145 | reverse complement strand
TTCCAGCTATTACCATCTGGCGGTGAAGGACAAGTGGGTGCTGGTTCTGCGCTTCATGCCCGAGAACGTCAGCGCTGAGCGCCGTCGCCAGTTCGCCCGATATTCAAGCATGCGCTACAAGGCGATGACCGCGAGGCAAAAGGGAGCAAAGGGGATTATTTTCGTAGCTGGTCCGAATACCGAGGTAAAGGACGAGCTCGTGGGATTGAGATACGATGCTTCGATGGCCGACTCGGGAATAGCGGCCTTTTCCCTGAGGAAGGAAATTGGGGAGAGACTTGTTGCTGCCACGGGGGAAAATCTGGGAGAGATCCAGACCGCTCTCGATAAGGGCGAGATGATGATGGGGATCAAAGTTCCAAAGGCCACCGTCAAGGCCACAATCGATATCGTTCAGCAAAAGCGGGTAGGGCGTAATGTTGTTGGGCGGCTGGTTGCCCGGGATGCAGAGGCCCGCCGTCGGCCCGCTCTTATTCTTGGGGCGCATGTTGACCATCTTGGATCTTACGGGAGTGGCTCGAGGGCTACCGGGAAAGAAGCCAAAAAGATTCACTACGGTGCGGATGATAATGCTTCAGGAGTCGCGGCCCTGCTGGAAATTGCTCAGTATCTTGCGGCTCAACAGGAGGCAGGTGCCCTCCGCCTACAACGAGATGTGATCTTTGCTGCCTGGTCCGGAGAAGAAATCGGGTTGATTGGGTCCTCGCGTTTTGTGAAGGAAGTGGCCCAGAGGCTCAAGGGAGATCAGGATGCCAAGTTGAATGACGTTTTTGCCGCCAACCTTAATATGGATATGGTGGGTCGCCTTGACAAATCACTGGTTCTGCAGGGCACAGGGTCCAGTTCGATATGGCCCCAGGTTATTGAGCAAAGAAATATTCCCGTCGGTCTTCCCATCAAGACCCAGAGTGATGCCTACCTTCCTACCGACGCGACCTCTTTTTACCTGCGGGAAGTGCCGATTCTGAATGCCTTTACGGGAGCTCATGACGACTACCATACACCGAGGGATACGGCAGATAAGATAAACTACCCTGGGACCGAGAAAGTCACCCGCTTCATGGCGCTTGTTGCCAGAGGGCTTGCGGGTGCAGAAGAGGCGCCTGATTACGTCAAGGTGGAGCGCCCAGAGGGACAGGGAAGACGAGCGAATCTCAGGGCTTACCTCGGGACTGTTCCCGATTATTCGCAGGGTGATGCCGTTGGGGTCAAACTATCCGGAGCAACCAAGGGTGGACCAGCTGACAAGGCGGGAATTCAGGGTGGGGATGTTGTGGTTGACGTGGCAGGGAAAGCGGTGAAGAACATCTACGATTATACTTACGTACTTGAATCCTTGAAGGTTGGAGAGATGGTAAAGATCACGGTATTGCGCAAAGGAAAGAGGATTACCCTAGAGGTGACTCCTGGCTCTCGACAGTGATATTTTGTTAAGGGGGCCAAACATCAAATTTCCATGGTGGATCCAACTGGAGCTTATTTTCCTGTCCGTGTGACTACCCAAGAAGATAGCCATTCAAGAAACGAGTAGGGGCCATGGCAGTTTCTTTAAAGTGACCGCCCGCAAGTTCACCAGAGCCGTTTCTCTCTGTCTTTCAGGTTACTCTGGCCTCGAGATGAAACCCTCTCTTGATTGTTTAGGAGTTGATCATTTGGACCTGATGAATAACCGCATCAATTAAAGAGACGCCTGGATATCAGGTATACTTAATTTCATTTCTAAAATTCTTTTTGGATGAGTCCAGTTACTCCGGTTAGCTGAGGAATCCTGTTCGAGGGCTTACCCTGAGCAGGAGGATGAATTCACCCTTGTCCCCTCTCTCGTCAATGTCTGCTCGGACCTTGTCTGCTATTCCCGGAACACCCATTTTGGCACCTGCGCGTGGAGTGCGCGCATTTTCAATTTGGTTCGCGAGTCTGTTTCTCTTACTGGCCGGCTTGAACGTTCTTCTGGCGCCTCATGATTGTGGCTGGCTCTCGTCGAACTCTACTCCCTTTCTCCTGTTGCCGGCTCTTCTTGGAGTGAGGCATGGGCCCCGTGGCGGCTTTATTGCTGGGGGAATTGTCACATCGCTCCTGATCCTGGCAAGCTTCTGGATAGGCCAGACCGGAGTGAGTTCCGATCACCTCCATGCGATGGTCGTCCTGCCTCTTATCGGAGCTCTAGTGGGCTTCGCCTCGAGATCGAGGGAAGGGCAGAGTGCACGATTGCGAGTCGAGAGGGATCTCCTTCTCGAAGAAAACAGAAAGCATGTTGCGGAGCGAGAGCTCCTCGTTCTCTCTCGGCAGGATCTCCAGCAAAGGCTGGAGTTCCGAGGAGTCGATGACAGTGCGATCGACGAGAAAATTACTGAGTTGCGAGAGGCAACGGACTCCTTTCTTCCTGCTGCGATCCTCGAAAGATTAGCTCATATTACTCATACGAGAAAAGCCTCGGTCTATGAGCTTCCCAGTGGAGGTGGCTCCAAAACTCTTATCCGTGTCAGCTCTATAGGAGGGGTTGAGTGTTTTCCTGAGTATTTACGGCAAGAGGATCATCCAATCGTTTCCGAGGCTTTGGCCCGGAGCTGCTTCCTTGTGCAAAAGTCTCTCTTGAAATCTCCCTCCACTCGTAGATCTGGTTATCTGGCAGCCTATCCTATTTGCAGGGCAGGCCGGGCGCCTTCTCATCTTCTCGTCGTAGAGGATCTTCCACTGGAGAAAATCACTTCCAGCACATTTGACCTCATGAAGGCAGTCTGCGACCGTAGTGGGGGCACCGATCAAGGTCTTGTTAGAGAAGAACTCGATCATCGAGCTATCAGTCAGCTGGAGTTTTATGCGGCGATGGAGAGCGCCGTAGAAACCCACTCCTCCTACGCTGTTCCTTCGACCCTGGTGAGCGTGCCCTTTGATTTTTCGGGCGAAACAGATCCGCTGGATGCTTTTTGCGATCTTCTGGAAATACTCCCAAGGCAGACTCTCCTGAGTAATTACCGCGAGAACGGGCGACGGGCCCTGCTTTTCCTGCTGCCAGCCAATTCGGATCCGGCGGTGCGGGACGGTATCAGGGACCTCTTTTATGACTTTGTTGCGGAGCTCGGGATGGGCCCGAGTTGTGTCCCCCGTTTTGTCATGACTGGCCCCTCTCATTCTCCCCAGCAACTCTGGGGAGAACTGCTGGCCTCTGACCAGGATGTTGCCTCACGCTAAGGAGTTGCAAAGCAGCCCGCTTTTGATCGCTCCGCGCTAGGGGTTACCGGGTCCCTCGAAAGCGTCAGCATATTTTCTCAGGACGTCCGCACTGGAGGCTTCAGTTTTGACCACACGCCCTCCGACTTTGATCCGGGCAATACACCCTATCAGGGCGTCCCTGCTTCGCTGTGACCTTGTGGCGCTGACCGCGCCACTTCCTCGACATCATGTGGACCCTGCGACTGCAGTGACGGACCCTGCCTTATAGTAGCTCGTAAGTGGAATGCCACCGATGACGATATTTTCGTCATAGTTTGGCACCAGAGCAGTGAGATTTCTGCTTCCGCGTTTGATAGACCTTGTACCGTTACCGGTTGTCGAATCCTTCCTGTAAACAATGAGGTAGTCCACTGAGACATCCTGAATTGCCCGTCGGAGGTAATTCCTGATTTCGATTTTGTAACCTCCGTCATAAGTGCTTGTTTTCGTGCTGCCACTTCGCGCGCTCCCCACTTTCTGCACGTTTTCGTAAAACATCATGCGCAGGCCTCCTGCCGCTTCCAGCTCGATTGCGCGGCTTTCGACAAAACTACGGTGTTCTTTCGAGAGGAGTTCGATTTTGAAAGTAACAGGGCGCAGGGTTGATTGCCGCTGGACGGTGACTTTTTTGGTGAGCGGGTCATAACCGACTAGTCGCCCTTGAAACGATTTTGTCTTTTCCGCGTTCTCAAAGTTACGCCATTCGAGGTCCGCGACAGCGGGCGAGGAAAGAGCGAGTAGAAGAAAGAGAAAGATCTTCATCAGGCGAATGGTGTAGCAGATATGTCAGACAAGCCAACTTCCAATCACGATGGGATCAGGAGTTTTCCTGCCCCCTTAGCATGGCTTCGATAAATGGGTCGATGGAGCCATCCATAACGGATTGAATATTGCCGGTTTCGCATCCGGTACGCAGATCCTTGACCATCTGGTATGGTTGAAAAACGTAAGACCTGATCTGGCTGCCAAAGCCAATTTCGCCTTTTTCACCGTAGGTGCGGTCGGCTTCTGCTTTCTGCTTATCCTCCTCGATCTGATAAAGTTTGGCCTTCATGAGCTCCCAGGCCAGCTCCCTGTTACGCAGCTGCGAGCGTTCCTGAGTGCACCGGATCATGATCCCGGTGGGTTTGTGCTTCATGATCACCGCGGTCTCAACTTTGTTGACGTTCTGCCCCCCCTTGCCGCCAGAGCGGGTTGTTTGAATCTCCACGTCGCTCTCGGGAATTTCTATATTGATATCGTTGGAAATTTCAGGGGTACAGTCGATTGCAGCGAATGAGGTGTGACGTTTCCCGGCAGCATCGAAGGGAGATATGCGGACGAGTCGATGCACTCCACGCTCGTTCTTCAGGTAACCGTAAGCATATTCCCCTTCAATTTTAAGAGAGGCACTGGAAATTCCTGCGCCCTCTCCTTCCTGCTCGTCGGTGATGGAAACCTTGAATCCTCGGCTATCGGCCCAGCGCATATACATCCGCTGTAACATCTGGGCCCAGTCAAAGGCTTCCGTGCCTCCTGCTCCTGCCTGAATCGAAAGATAGGCATTGTTGGGGTCGGACGGTTTGTCCAGCAGAGTGACAAGCTCAAAGCTGTCGATATCTCCCTGCAGCGAAAGAAATTCGGCAACTGCTTCACGAGCCGATTCGGCATCATCAAACTCCCGTGCGAGCTCAACTCCAGCCTCGATATTCTGCAGGCGACCCTCAAGTTTTAGAAAAGGATGGAGCTTCCCCTTGAGCCTGCTGGCTTCCCGAACGGTTTGCTGGGCAGTGTTCTGGTCGTTCCAGAAATCAGAAGCCTCCATCTTTTTCTCGATGTCAGCGATGGTGTTTTCCAATACTGGAACGTCAAAGGTACCTCCGGAGTTCCGACAGGCGGCCCTTTAGAGCTGCAGTGTCGAGCGCCTGGAGGTCATCGCTGAATGAATTTTCGGCCATCTGTTTCGGAGTGTGGTCATCACGGATTGGGAGTCAAGGCGGTGTTGTCTCATCTTGAAAAGGGCAATTCCGGTGTATCACGGAGCAAGCAATCCTTGCGAAGTGGGAGATTCTGCTCAGGGTAACGGTCGTGTTCAAATACTGGAAGAATCTCAGTAGAATCGCCCTGTTCCTCGCTTTTGGGGTGCTCTTTTCGGGATGCGGGGCAGTTGTGGATGGGGATCAAACCCGTTCCGGTTTTCTTCTATCCCGGAAAATTGAATTTGCACCCCGGTATAACATCGAGCGCGCGATCATCACCGTATTTCAAGGTGATGGTTTTGAAATACTACCGGGGAGCGGAACTGGTGGGGCATTTCGCTTTGTTCGAGAGGGAGATGTTCTCGGCAGAGAACGGTTTGGCGAGTGGTTTGGCCCCGGGGTCTTCCTCAGAGTCAAGGTGGCCGTGACCGAGGTTGAGTTCGGAACCCATCGTGTGTCCTCTGCCCTTGAGATAAGGAGAGAAGACCAATTCGTGACTACTCAGGAAGGTAGCCGCAGGGTGAAAGTCCTTTTGGGGCGGGTGAAGAAGTTGGCAGGGCTCCTTTGAGTGGGGTGTGTTCTCAGCAGATAGTTCCGAGTGCAACCCGGACCATGTCAGTGAAAGTCGTTTGCCGTTCCTCCGAGGAGGTTGCCTCGCCGGTCCGGATGTGATCTGAGACCGTACAGATTGCAAGTGCCCGCTTACCGCATTCCGCAGCACATCCGTAAAGTCCGGCAGCTTCCATCTCAATCCCGAGAACTCCCATGGCCTCGATGACGTCAAACATACTCGGGTCAGGGGTGTAGAAAAGATCCGCGGAAAAAAGGTTTCCGGCTCTGACTGAGATGTCGAGGGACTCAGCGACGGAGACGGCTTTTCTGGCGAGGTCAAAATCAGCAATAGCGGCAAAGTCGTGGCCTTTAAAGCGGCTACGGTTCACTTTGGAGTCCGTACATGCCCCGGTGCCAATCAAGATATCGCGAAGGCCGACCTCAGAGTGAGAGGTCCCACAGCTGCCCACACGGATAATCGTTTCTACTCCGTATTCGGTCCAAAGTTCCCGGGCGTAAATGGAAATGGACGGAATTCCCATCCCGCTGCCCATGACGGAGACCTTGGCCCCCTCGTGTTCACCGGTGAAGGCTAGCATTCCACGCACGCCGTTGACCTGTCGCACGTCGGAGAGAAATTCATCGGCAATGTGTCTGGCTCTTAAAGGATCACCAGGCATGAGGACTGTTGGCGCAAAATCTCCGGGAATGGCTTCAATGTGAGGAGTGGGAGCAGACATTTTGAAAAAGGAAGTTTAGATAAGAGAGGTGCCTTTAGGAAAAGGCTCCAGAGAAAAATAGCTAGCGATTGTCTGCCCAATATCTGCGAAGGTGTCCCGGGCTCCCAGAGAAGTGCCAGCGGTGGATTTGTCTCCTGTTACGAGAATGGGAATGTCTTCCCTGGTGTGGTCCGACCCGGGCCATGTGGGGTCATTTCCATGGTCAGCGGTAATGATCAGAAGGTCGCCCGGGTGCATGGCGGAGAGTAAGGCAGGCAGGTTTCGGTCGAATTCTTCGAGGGCCTGACCATAGCCGTGAGTGTCCCGGCGGTGACCGTAAAGGGCGTCGAAATCAACAAAATTAGTCATTACGATGCTATTGTCTTCACTTTGTTTGAGGGCAGAAAGGGTCTCCCTCCAGAGGGCTGGGTGTCCATGAGCCCTGATCTCTCGCGTAATTCCAGTATGGGCATAGATATCGGAGACCTTGCCAACTCCGATGACCGATCCACCTGCTTCTCGAAGTTTCTCAAGAATTGTAGCGCCCGGAGGAGGCACGGCAAAGTCGCGCCGGTTGCCAGTCCGGTTGAAATCCTGCGGGCTTTTGCCAGTAAACGGGCGAGCAATGACACGACCGATTGTGAGGTCGCTCTCGTCAAGGAGGCGGCGAATGCAGCGACAAAGCTCATAGAGGCGCTCCAACCCGAAATACTTCTCATGTGCTGCCACTTGGAAAACGCTATCGGCGGAAGTGTAGAAGATCGGCTTACTGGATCTGATATGCTCCTCTCCAAACTGCTTGATAATCTCGGTCCCTGACCCGTGGCAGTTGCCCAGTGACCCCTCGACAAGCCCTTGATCGAAAATCTGGTTGCTAAGAGCCTCTGGAAAGAAGGGGGTGCTTCTTGGAAAGTAAGACCAATCGAAGGGAACCGGGACTCCGGCAATTTCCCAATGTCCACTGGGCGTGTCTTTTCCACGACTCGTTTCTCTTGCGTAGGCCCACGCTCCATGGATTTTGTCGGGAGAGCTCATTCCAGTGGGGTAGACCCCATTCTTGAGTCTGTAAGCCTCGAGAAGACCAAGCTCTGCAAGATGGGGCAGCCGGAGAGGAGTTCCGGCAAGAGATAATGTGCTGGCGATGTGACCGAGGGTGTCTGCTCCTTCATCGGTAAAGTCGATGCCCCCAAAGGAAGAGGCATCAGAGGCGCTCCCAATTCCAAGGGAGTCCATAATCAGGAGAATAACGCGTTTCATAGCGAGGTAATCCGCTCAAAAACAACGGGGAACATTTCCGGGGCCCGGGCACTGATGGTAAATGCCGATTGCAAGTCACCTGCGGCTCTGAGGGCAGAGTCTTCCGAATCAGCATGAATCACAGCAAGGGGCGTTTTCTGGTCTACCTCCTCTCCGAGGCGGACAATTTTTCCAAGACCAACCCGGGGGTCAATGGGCTGCCCCGGCTCGCTTCGGCCCCCTCCCAATCTCACCACTGCGAGGCCGAGTTCACGAGTATTGATAGAAGTAACGAATCCTGCTTGAGAGGGGTAAACTTCCTTCGTGATGGGAGCGAGCGGCAGGTGGTAGCTTGGGCGGTCCAGAAGGTCCGCGGGCCCTCCCAGAGCACAGACCATCTGTGCAAACCGATCAGCCGCCTGCCCGGAGTTGAGGGCCCCTTGAAGGTTTTCAAGGGCTTCACCTTCTGTTTCTACCAGTCCCGAGGTCTGAAGAACTTCTGAGCAGAGAGAGAGGGTGACTGCTTCGAGCCGCTCATTGCGCTGATTGCCGGTGAGGAAATCAATCGCCTCTCTCACCTCGATGGCGTTTCCCGCGCTCGAGGCAAGGCTCTGGTTCATATCAGTAAGCAGTGCGGAGGCGGGCGTTCCTGCTCCGCTTGAGACTTTGACTATGCTCTGAGCAAGCGCTCGTGACTGCTCAACGGTAGCCATAAAAGCACCATTACCGACTTTCACATCCATGACGAGGGAACCGAGACCGGCGGCAAGCTTCTTGGATAGAATAGAGGCGGTAATCAGACCAATGGACTCGACAGTCGCGGTGGTATCCCGGATGGCGTAAAGGCGTCCATCAGCTGGAGCAAGAAGGTCTGTTTGGCCAATAATAGCAACGCCTATGTCGCTCACGACCTTTTGGAACAGACTGTTTTGCGGCGTAGTATTGTATCCGGGTATCGCCTCCAGCTTGTCCAGAGTCCCGCCTGTATGGCCCAACCCGCGCCCAGAAATCATGGGGACGTAACCGCCACAAGCAGCGAGAAGCGGACCAAGGACTAACGATACCAGATCTCCCACGCCACCCGTAGAATGCTTGTCGATTACCGGGCCGTCTAAGCGGTGTTTCGACCAGTCCAGAACGATTCCCGAATCGCGCATTGCGAGGGTCAGGTCGACACATTCTTCCGAGCTAAGGCTCTTGAAATAGACTGCCATGGCGAATGCGGCAGCCTGTCCATCGCTGATGTTTCCATCGGTTAGTCCATTGACGAGAAAATTGATTTCATCCCTGCCAAGGGCGTGGCCATCGCGTTTTCGTCGGATAATTTCCTGAGGAAGAAAGGGCATGGGGTAAGGGTCCGATGCTGGAGTCGGCTTAGGAAAAAATCTTCACAATGAAGGGCCACGCCTGAGCCCCCAGGTAAATTCCCAGAATACCAATCACTCCCGCAATAGCGGGTGGTGCAGGAACCGGGAGTTTGCAGGCACTAAAAATAATGCCGACAACGATTCCGACGATCAGAGCGAAGAGAATCTCAATCATTGTTTTCCGTGAAGTTGTTGTGTTGCCGGTCATGAGCGTGGGGAAGTTCAGCTGCCCAGAGTGAGGAAAAGCCCTGCGATCGCAGCGCTCATAAAGTTAGCGAGGGAAGCGGCGAATACAGCCTTGAGGCCCATCCGTGCGATATCCGGTCGGCGGCTTGGAGCCATTCCGCCTAAGCCGCCAAGAAGAATGGCGATTGAGGAGAGATTTGCAAAACCACACAGCGCGAAAGTCACAATGCCCTCCGAGATAGGAGAGAGCGAGCCATCGTCGAGGAGGGCCTTATAGGCGACGAACTCATTGAGAATGATCTTCTGGCCGATAAAACTTCCAGCCCGACTGGCTTCTTCCCAAGGCACCCCTAGAATCCAGGCGAGCGGCGCAAAGATGACTCCGAGAATTTGCTGAAGAGAAATGCCGGGATAGCCAAACCAGCTGCCTATTGTTCCAAGGCCCAGATTGAGCAGGGCGATGAGCGCGATAAAGGCGAGTAGCATGGCGCCAACATTCAATGCGAGCTTTAACCCGGCGGATGCTCCTTGGGCTGCTGCATCAAGGACGTTGACGGGTTTGTCTTTCATATCCTCGTCGGGGAGGTGCTCCTCTGGAGTATCGCTTTCCGGGAAGAGGATTTTGGCGAAAAGTAATCCGCCGGGTGCCGCCATGAACGATGCGGCAAGGAGATACTCGAGGTTTACTCCCATGCCCGCATACGCTGCCAGTACGGAGCCTGCAATTGAGGAGAGCCCCCCTACCATGATGGCAAAGAGCTCTGACTGGGTCATGCGGGGGATATAGGGGCGCACGACAAGGGGAGCTTCGGTCTGGCCCACAAAAATATTTGCGGTGGCTGAGAGGGACTCGGCTCGGCTCGTGCCGAGTAGCATGCGCAGGACACCGCCAAGACTGCGAATGACCAGCGGCATGATGCGGAGGTGGTAGAGGACTGCGATCAGGGAGGCGAAAAAGATGATTACCGGGAGGACGCGAACGACAAAAATGAAGCCCATGGACTCCTGCTCGGCGAGAGTCCCAAACAGAAATTCGATGCCCCTATCCCCGCTGGCAATAATGGCGCGGACCAAGTTGGAGAGAGAGCCCAGCACAGCCTGACCCTGCGTGGTGAAAAGGACAAAGGCGCCCAGCCCTATCTGGAGGAGCAGGGCCCCGGTGACGGTGCGGAGCCGGATGGCACGCCAGTTGGAGGAAAAAATTGTCGCAACACCCAGAAGAACAACGATTCCTAGAAGAGAGGCGAGCGCAGACATGACATTATTACAGGAGAACGCTTAACAGAGGAGGAGGACTGGTGCCATCGAAACCGTCAAGCGGCCGACTATCTTAGCATCCTTGACAGGGGGAGGCAGGATCTGAAGGTTTGGAGAAGACACTCCTCCGAGAGAGTGTCCAGGCTATGTTCGGATGCCTGAGTCTGGATATGCCGGGTTCAGAGAGAAGCAGCACTTTGATTATGGAAAAGGCGCGCGGAATTGTCACTCGAGTTACCAAGCTGGGTGATACGAGTCTCATTGTGCACTGGTGCAGCCGGGAAGCAGGCTTAATTAAGACTGTTGCGAAGGCAGCTCGTCGCGCAACTAGTCCTTTTGCTGGGAAACTTGACCTCTTCGTGGAGGCCGACCTGGTGTGGAGCCAGAGCCGCAAAAGCGATCTGCATATTCTGAAGGAAGTTGAGGTGTCAGGGTTCTATGCTGAGCTGCGGCGGGGATACGCTGAAACCATGTTGGCTGCATACTTTTGTCAGCTTCTCGAGGCCGTCGTCGAGCGGGAGCACCCTGTTCCAGAGCTGTTCGATCTTCTACGGGGAGCTTTTCGCTACCTGTCGAAATCTGCGGCAGATCGCCGTGCGCTTCTTCACTATGAGCGAAGGCTAGCGGAGCTTCTTGGTGTCGGTCATGACGGGGTGAATGCAGGGGCGGCGCTGGAAAGGGCCTTCGGAAGATTACCTCGTTCACGCAAGGACTGCCTTGCTCTTATGGGGGGTCGCTCAACTGACGAATGAAAATGCAACTAAGCGAGGATCAGTCTGTGAGCTCAGCGAGTCTGGGTCCTGAACTTTTCTCCGAGGAGCCATTTGTGAAGAACCTCGTCGCTTGCTGTCAGATTGCCGGTTACCCTGTAGTCTGAGTTGCGAAGGACATGAGAATGCTCCCTAGGTTCGTCGATCACGCAGTAGGGGCTGGAGCCGGAGGAATGAATGAATCGGATCTCCCTGCTGCTGGTAATGACGAGAAAAGCAACGTGGCTATCGAGCCCAACAATATAAATACCGGGTCCGGAGAGAAGGACCTCCTGGAGGAAGGCGTCGTAGTCCATTCCGACTCTGATTCTCATTTCTTCCGGAGGGAGAAACGTCCCTAAGATATTCTGTGAGGCCTGTTGAGCAAGAGGTGCCCATTCAACTTCGAATCCCGCATCCTGCATTACGGAGGAGACAAAATAACCACAGGCGACTTTTCCTGTTCCTGGCTCGTGGGCGGTTCCGTTGAAATCCCACGGTGTGCCAAGCCAGCATCGCATCAGGCGCGGCAGGCTCATTTGCAAAAGTTCGCGAGTTTGGGCGAGGAGGTCTTCCCGTTCGGGTCCAATCGAGGCCTTCAGGTAGGATTGGCCAAGGCGTTTACGATGCTCCTCGAGGTCCGTCGAAAGAGTCTGGTAGGTGGCTAGGTCTGGGGCTGGTCCGGACCTGCGTTGCGAAACGTGCAACTGTTCGATTTTCGTCGTGAACCAGTGGCGCTGGCTCCACGCTGTCAGAGCGAGGGAAATCACAGCAAGAAAAAGGACAACTCGTAGTAGCAATCCTCGCATATGTAGAATCTATACTCCTCGCCTGTATAATCCCAGTACGGATCGGCAATCGGAGTTTGCCAGGCTAGAACGGCGAGCTACGAAGGGAGGAGGAGCCTGATGAAAATTCTACCGTTTTGCGTGGAGCGTATAGTAAACAGTGTCGCCCAGGAGAAGCTTTCCGGCGTTTGAGCGCACCTCGGGGAGGCGGATCGTGTAGAGATACCCTCTTTTAAGATCTCCAGTGTTCTTGAGGTTGATTACGCAAGAGCGGTTTCCCTCCGATAGGGTTGCCCCCCCTTTGATGATGACGTTCTGCTTGTCGACTTTTGGAGAACCGTATGCCGCATGATATCTGTAGGTGTGGCGGGTGATCTCAATTTTCTGGAGACTTTCGGGGTCGACTGGCTGTGTGAACCCGAGGGAAAATCCTCTGGAGGTCAGCTTGACTTGGTCAATGGCAAGAAAATCGGAACCCTTCTCCTTGAGGCGAACTCTGACGAGGCCTTCCCCTCCGGCCCAGGAAAGGTGGGTCTTAGCGATCCACAGTGATCCATCAGGGGTGAAGGTCAGCCGATGATTTCCTGCGCCCAGTGCTCCGGTTCGGAGAAAGGGGATGGCAGCTCCTTGGGAGACCTCTCCCACGGGATCAGGGAGGAATCGCACTAAAGTGGGGCTGTTCATCTCCCCGATAAGCATCTGTTCACTGAGCCCGCCGAAGACACCCCGCGGGATCATGCGGGGTTCTGTAGGCGAATTCGCAAGCTCGCCCTGAGGCAACAGCCCCATCGCTGGGGTGCGCAATTTTTCGAGCTCTGCTACGGGAACCTGCAAAGGGTCCTGTTTCCAGCCTTCTTTCCAGACCAGCGATGCGGGGTGTCCGTAGAAATGCCCCTCCCGCACGTGAAAGACTTTACTAGTTCCCAACCAGTCTCCCTGATTGTCGGCGACAAAAAGACGCCCATCCTTGTCGAAACCAAGCCCTTCCGGAGATCGGAATCCGCTTGCGAAAGGCTGCCACTTGCTGCCGTCAGGAGAAACCTTGATCACCCATCCCCGGTAAGGAACTCTCGAATACATGCGGCCTGCACGGCCCTTGTATTTACGCCAATCGGATCCGTTCAGCATATACTTCCGATCAAGACCAATAGCGCTCCAGGGCCCCCTGATTTCCTCGCGGATGCCGGCACCATTCGAAGCTGTACCGAGGGCTAGGTAAATGAAACCCTCCTTATCCTGAGCGAGGCCAAAGGCGAACTCATGATAGTTTCCAGTCATCCCGAAATCATCGAAGACGGTCTGGTAGAGGTCTCCGACTCCATCACCATCCGTATCCTTGATTCGTGTCAGTTCGGGGCGCTGCATCACCAGGAAGCTGGAATCGCTCTCTGCGAGGAGACCCAATGGCTCGTGTAAGCCTGAGGCGAACTGTTTCCAAGTGTCCTCCTTGGGGTTGTAGATAAAGAGTTCGCCGCGATGAAAGCATGCCGCAAGGTTGCCACTTGGAGTTGTTGCAATACCACCAATCTGGGCATCGACCCCGGGCGGAGGAGATATCTTTTCTATGCGGAAGGCGTCTGTCCAGACGTCGGCAGAGGCGAGGCAGGAGGTGAGAACGATGGCAGTAATGCTACGGATCATGGCGGGGAGTCATGGTGACGGTCAGGCGTCCCGGACCCTTAAGAGTCTGGGATTCTCCAGAGACCGACAATTTTTCGGAGGACTGGAACTTGAGAGTGATGGGGTATGTTCCCTTCACGCTTTTGATATCAAAGCTACGAGATAGCGCTTTCCCGTCCGGGGTTGGCTTAATGGTTTCTTCGACATGAAAATTGTTGGTTTTCCATCGGAAGGAGGGCAGCCCGTTGGCGATTGAATAACCGAGGAACTTCGGATTTTCTGAATGCTGAGAGAGTAAATTTTCCAGAGGACTGGTATCTTCCCGGAGCAGGATTTCTCCTTCAATCGAGGCCAATCCGTTGCCGTTACCTTTCCAGACGTTCCAGCCATCGATGAAATCCCCTCGCCAGATGTAGCGTAGGCGGCACTCGCCAGCATCCCAGCAGTAGTGCAGGTCATCGTTTACAGCCACCGCGATCGCGGCCGGCCCAGCCTCGGGCATGAAGATGCGCTTTACCTGAGGCCGCTGCCGCATGCTTGGGGTGGTATAAAAAGGATCACTCCGCTGCTTGCCCCTCACAATGCCAACGGCTGCGCGTCTGGAAACATTCATTACTCCATTCATCAGGGTGAAGTGTCCTGGGTAGGTGCAGACGTAGGGGTATTTCCCCTCTTTTGCGGGAGCTTGGAACCATAGGACAGCCTCCTTGCCGGGCTGAATCATCCCGGAGCTATGTAACATCCTTGGATGGGATTGTGGTTGCCAGCCGAGTTCTGCTCCCTTCGCACCCAATGCGAGAACTGCATTCACCAACTCTGCGCCCTTATCCTGTCCCTTGGAGGCTCCCGGAGTGCAGATAATCAGATTGTGAGGGAGCTCATCCGGGTTCCTGAAGGTGAGTTTGATCTTGGCACCGGGTTTTACCGTGAAGGACTGAACGTCATACTTCATCTGGGTGCGGATTGCTGAAATCACGATATTCTGGTCAATTTTCTCAAAGCCCGCTGGCGGGTTCTGGGCCTGAATCGGTTGAGAGCCAAGGAATGCGACCATGGCTAGCAAGGTGACTCGCAGTTTCAGGTGGTAGGCCATGAGAGGAATCAAGGGAGATCCCTCACATAATCAAGCGAAATTCAGCGGCCTCTCCAAGTGGGCATCGTTTTTTTGGGGCTCAGCTTACACCGAGGATGAGTAGGGAACTGTCTTCAACGAGGTCCCCTAGATGTGCCCCCAGAAGGCTCTGGTAGAGGGAAGACTCCGGGGTGAGAACGGTACAATCAAACCCCTCGTGTTCAACCGTGGATCCTCCGCCATCAGGCGCTAGGAGGTAGAAAACGATTGTTCCCTCATGCTCAGCTTCGACAAGTGTTCCAGACCGGACGGGTTCCCCCTCCTGGCAGGGCGAAGGCTCAAAGCATTTCAGGATACCAATGGCGGCAGCGATGTTTTCTGCTTGTGCGGATTGTGCTCCCGCCAGGTAGGACGCTTCAATGGCCCGGGTATCATATTTGCCTTCGGACCTGGTTTCCTCTCCGGTCGCATTGTGACGAGCCTCAGTTGCTGCGGCCTGCATAATTGCGAGCCGGCCCTCGAGAAGGGAACATACGTCCCGGATGATTCTGGACTTCGACATTTAGGGAGACTGGTCTGTGGCATCCAGGGGCGTTCATGCGTGGTGAGGACAGCTCTTTTTCATTGTCCTGCGGGGATCCTGTCCCCGGGGAGAGACAAGTCAGCCGGGAGAGGATGGCCTCTCCCGGCTGGTTAAATGGAGCGGGTGAACGGATTCGAACCGTCGACATTCACCTTGGCAAGGTGACGCTCTACCACTGAGCTACACCCGCATCCGTGAAGGGCCTAGATACACCGCGGGAAACGACCGGCAAGTCCTTTTTCCTTCCCGTGGGGATAGACTTGGTCCCTTTTGTTCGAAAAATCTCGTATCCATAGGGGTAGATTCCCGGTTAAACCCCTGCAGTCGCATGAACAAGCTTGATGAAATCATTGCCCACAAACTTGTAGAGGTAGAGCCCCTTGTTCCTCTCGCGCCCAAGCTCAAGGCTCAAGCCCTGCAAAGAAACGAATTTCGAGGTTTCCGATCTGCTCTGGATCGTGGTCCCGATCGGCTGGGAGTTATCGCAGAGGTGAAAAAATCCTCTCCTTCGGCCGGGGTCATCGACCAGAATTTTGATCCCCTCCGGCAGGCTCGGATGTACATCGATGGAGGGGCTTCCTGCATGTCGGTCCTGACAGACAGGAAATACTTTCAGGGATCGCTGACTTACCTGTCCGAAATTTCCAAGGATTCTCAAGTGCCTCTTTTACGTAAGGATTTCACCGTACATGAAGCCCAGATCTACGAGGCAGTGATTGCCGGGGCTGACGCAATCCTGCTGATCGTTGCCTGTCTCAAGGATGAAGATCTCCACCGATTTTACCAGATAGCGAAAGATCTTCAGCTGGACGTTCTGGTGGAAGTTCACGATCTGCCGGAAATGGAGAGGGCTATCGACCTTGGAGCGGACCTTATCGGAATCAATAACCGGAACCTTAAGACCTTTGAAACGGATCTTTCCGCAACTGAAACACTTGCCGATGAGGTGCCCGATAATGTCATGGTTGTCTCGGAATCGGGAATAAAGACAGTGCATGATGCACAATTTGCTCTCGATGCAGGGGCGAATGCCATTCTCGTAGGGGAATCTCTGATGAGGGCGAATGTCCCTGGGGATGAAATTCAGAACTACCTCTCTCTGTCCCTTTCGGAGGTTGAGTAGGGAAGACCTCCTTGACCCGAGACGATTGAGAGAAGATAAAGCAGATCAAAGTGAGACCACACGAAATTTTCAAAGAAGTAGACCCCGCAATTGTTACGGAGCTCTTCACTACATTCCGAGAGGAAGACCGCGATGTGTATAAGAGTGCGTTAGCGAGTCTGGCGCAGTCCCGCAAACTACGTCCCGTGTTTGTTCAGAAAAAGTCGGTTGCCGATCAGATTACGTGGATGCACAAGACCCTGAAGCTTCGCGGAAGTGATACCGTTGGAGAGCATCTGCTTCAGGTCTGGTTCATGAAATTCCAGCAGCCGCTACTCATCAGGTTCTGCGACGGGATGGGGATCGAGCACAATGGGGAGGGATCGGTTGAGGGGGTTCTTCCCGATGAGTTGGATCCGGCCAAGCTCAGTGAAACTGTCGATGGGCTCTATGCCGATTTCAACCCCCGGATCGTTTCGCTTTATCTGAATCTCTTCAACCTTCAAAGGCCCGGAGGGTGGGAAGCTCTTGAAAATTTGATCTCTAATGATGACCGGGTCCGGTTGGGAGAGAAGCCTGAGGCAGATCCCGCCGAAGGGGGTGACTCCTTGCCGAAAGCAGATTTAGAGGGAGAAGAGGGCCTGCAGGTGAAGACGACTCCCGCTGATTCGCTCGTTGAGAGCGAGTCCGAGGAGGGCAACAAAACCGAGGCGGAAGCAGAGACGGCTCCTGAGCAGGGCTGAACTGCTTGTGATCCCGGCGATGTCTCAGGGGCGTTGTCCGGGCTCTTCCGGGGGTGAGGGGCTCTCCTCCGGAATGGGGACTGCTCGAGCGGGTGGCGCCTCTTCAATGGGAATTGCGCGGGCTGGAGGAGGCTCAGGTAGTGCTTCTGCTGGTGGCGGAGGGGGAGGTTGAATGTCTTCCTCGACAGGGAGGGCTTTTGGAGGAGTGGCCGGTTTCAGTGGGTCGGGTACAACAGGCAGGGCCACTGCGGGCTTTATCCGGACCGGAAGAGCCTCCTGAGGTGGAACGGTTTTTCGCATGAGAATGTCAACACGGCGATTGATAGCCTGTGCTTTCTGGTCACCAGTAAGGACCTTGGGTCTGGCGTGACCGTAGGCCCTGACAATGATGCGACTTTCGTCAAGCCCGAGTGAGCGAACCAACCAGTTTTTCACGGCCATTGCACGCTTGCGTGAAAGTTCGATGTTGTAGGATTCGGTTCCAAACAGGTCGGAGTGGCCCTCAAGAATACAATACATTTTGGGATTTCGATCAATCAGCATGCCGAGCTGCATGAGGCCAAGGCGGGCATTCTGCTTGAGCGCATTCTGGTTAAACTCAAACAGAAGGTCGCTGGGCAGGGCGGCTCTTCCCTTATCCAGCTGATCCACATCGAAGCTGAGGTAGCGCCCGAGTTCGGTGTAGCCTTCCAGAAGTCCGTTCTCGTCCAAACCGTTGGCGCCACGGAGGGCCGCGTTCTTTAGAAAAGAATCAGGATCTGGGAGGTCTGCAGAGATGCTTCCTTCCTCGATAACAACGCGCCCATCCGGGACTTCCGTAAAGAGAGGCTCGTTGCGCCCCAGATTGGCAAGAGTGGCTTGGACTTCCGGGGCTTTCAAGGGCTCCAGTAAGGGGGCGTTTTCCTCTCCTAATCTGGCCGGCTGAAGTGGTTCGAGAGATACCTTGGGCTTTTCAAGTTCAGGCAGAATATCGATTTCCAAATCATCCAGTTCTGGCAGAAGCTCCTCGATTTCAGTGAGAAGAGTTTCAGCACTTGCGGGAGGAGTAGAATCCTGGGCGTCAGGAACAGGGGCCACGACATCCGCAGGTAATTCCTGAGTTTCACTTACGCGAAAAGTCTGGGAGCTCCATTCGAAATCCGCCAGCTCGAGAAGAAGATTGAACTTCCCAAGGGTCCACAGCCCCACGACATGAAGGATTACCGCTACGGTTACGGAAAGGAGGACCCAAAAGCCGAATTTCCGGCGGCGCGAATTGGGATCACGGCCTTCGCCGGATCTGAGGGAGTCCCAAGTGTAGCGCGAGTCGATACTCATCTGATCACGTTAGTATAACGCTGCCAGTGGCAGCCTCAATTCAGAGAAAAGCGATTATCTGCATGGAAATCACTAAAATCCCATTTTCCTCTGCGAAAATTTATCCTCGCAGGGTATCGAACTGGGGTCCCGGATTGAGCAAAACAATACTGCGCTTCAACTTCGGGGCACTATTTCAGAGTGACAAGGCGGCCTTTGAGCCTTTGCGGCACGCACGATATCCGCTATCGGTCAGGAGTGATCACGAATGATGGCGCCGTCGGCGTAGGTCTTGCCGGATTTGGTACGGTGGGATCCGGGGTGTGGAATACCTTGGCTCGTAATGGAGGCCTCATCACAGAGCGGGCTGGATCGGCGGTGAAATTTGAGATCCATCAAATCGTGGTTCGTGATCCAGATAAGCCCCGCGCCACCTCGGTGCCGGCTGAGCTGTTTACTACGGAGTGGAAATCCATGGTGGAACATCCTCTCGTCGAGATCGTCGTAGAGTTGATCGGAGGCACAGAGGAGGCGTTTGAATTGGTCGCAGCCTCGTTGGCGGCAGGCAAACCGGTAGTGACCGGGAACAAGGCCCTTCTTGCAGAGCGAGGTGAGGAGGTATTCGATCTGGCGCGGCGCCACCAGACTCCGGTGTATTTTGAGGCGGCAGTCGCAGGGGGGATTCCAATTATTAAAGCGGCCCGGGAGTCTTTTATTGGCAACCAGATCGACTTGATATCAGGAATCATCAATGGAACTTCCAACTATATCCTGATGCGGATGACCGAGGCAGGTCTCGATTATCCTACTGCTCTCAAGGAGGCCAAGGAGCTGGGATATGCCGAAGCGGATGAGACACTCGATGTCAACGGCTGGGATGCAGCCCACAAGGCAATGCTGCTTGGGGCAATCGTGCATGGCTTCCTTATTGATCCTGACGAAGTCTACGTTCGTGGAATTGAGTATGTTCGCCCCCTCGATATTCGTTTCGCCAAGGACCTTGGCTACGTAGTGAAGCTCCTCTGTATCGTGCGGCAACATACGGATGGCTCGATCGAAATCCGGACTCAGCCCTCCTTCATCCCAAAGACGAATATTCTCGCTTCTGTAAATGATGTCTTCAACGCGGTAGCTATTAGAGGTGATGGATTTGGGGACGCGCTATTTTACGGTCGGGGTGCCGGGCAGGATCCGACAGCATCTTCCGTGGTGTCCGATCTGGTCGATGCAGGTCGATCTTTGAGGCAGGCGCCAAAGGGAGGGATTCAGGGCTTTCTCCCCTATCGGAAGAAGGGGACTCTCAAGCCGATCGACGATACCGAAACGGCCTACTATGTCAGATTTCCTGTGACGGATCGCCCGGGAGTCGTTGCTGATATCGCTTCACTGCTCGCAAAGGCAGGAATTGGAATCAGTGGAACGCATTCCTCGGTCAATCCTGACGAGCCCGATGCCGCCTTCGTAGACATGGTATTTCTTCTTCATACATGCCCGTTTGGAACTCTGAAGTCAGCACTCAAGGGAATTGAGGATCTCGACTGTGTCACGGAGCGTCCCGTGGTCTTTCGGATCGAAACCCTTTAGGAGCAGAGGATCACGAGTCTGCATAAGGTGCAGCTAGTTTGGCCGCTTGTCAGGGTCGCCGGTCCAGTAGACGTTATTCTGGCCGTTGGCCGCTTGCCCCATCGCGTCGGTGATATCCTCGAATCGGAACGACTCAACGTGGCCGTCTACGAAGAGAATGTGGCCCTTGCCGTTGTAGCGCGGAGCAAAATTCTTGGCGTTGGCTTTAGGGCCGCCATCGAATCCTCCCTGCAACTTTGTGGTCTCCTCGGCTTTCTTCACTCCTCGTTCCAGAAAAGCCACAGTGCGATCCTGGTGCTGGATTCCTGCGAGATTTGCGGCTCGCTCCGAGCCATCTTCACCCTTTACCTGAAGACTGCTGTTAAAGCCGAAAGCGAAGTAGGGTCTACCTTCCTTTTTGTTGGGTGGGTAGTCAGCTCCCGAAAGGAAGAGAGGATAGCTTTTCTGGTAGAATCTGGGGGCCGGGTTATCTCCCAGCTCACTTACAGGTGCAGCCCCCATCTGCTTTGGTAGCGCATTGTACCAGACGGCCTCCGACTCTGGCTTCGCCGCATTGAGCCAGTTGTCTTTACCGGTGGCATCTTCGAGCGGAAATTCTCCATTGTTGTCATTGAGATATCCTGTAAGTGCGGCGCCAATATCTTGCAATTTGCGGAGAGCCTCGGCCCGGTCACTCTTGGACTTTCCTGACTTTGCCATGGTCGCGACGATGCCGATGGCAATGACAACCACGGCTGTACCAACAAGGATCTGCATCATGTGGGATTTGCCCGGACGGAGAGCTGGGTTGGGTCTGCAGTGGTTGTTCATTCTGGGAGTGGGGGAAGCAGAAGATTAGTGGGAAATCTCTATTAGACCAGCGGCTGTGCAACTTACTTGCAAGCCTACAATTGAGGTTGCCCTACCTCAATTGTCCCACCTTCCTCGACTGGTGGAGATAATGGACTGTCGAATATGCACTTTCAGGGCCATGTGGGCTTGCCCGGGTCCTCCGATTACCACTAGTCTTCTGCAATGAATCGCGTCCGTTATCTCCTTGTCGTTCTGTGTCTCGGGGCTTCCCTTGGCAAAGTAAGCGCTAAGCCCCTGACCTATGAAGGCGCGAATGGAGCAGGAAAAGGAAAACATATCGTCTTCATTGCCAGTGATCATGAGTATAAGTCAGAGGAAACCCTTCCAGCGCTCGCGAGAATTCTGGCCCGCCACCATGGATTCAAGTGTAGCGTTCTGTTCGGGTTGAACAACAAGGGTGAGATTGCTCCCGGGCAGTCTAATGTGCCGGGCATGGAAGCTCTTGAGTCGGCAGACCTGATGGTTGTCTTTACTCGTTTCCAGAACTGGCCGGACGACCAGATGCAGCATTTTGTTGATTATCTGGACAGAGGAGGGCCGATTGTCGGCCTGCGTACGGCAACACATGGTTTCCAGATACCTGGTGACAGCAAATGGGCGAAGTATGGCAATGGGTTTAATGGGAAGGAATATCAAGGGGGATGGGGCCGACAGGTTCTTGGTGAAAAGTGGGCTGGTCACTATGGAGGGAATCACCGCCAGAGTACTCGTCTTGATATCGTGCCGGCAGAGAAAGATCATCCGATCCTCCGGGGGATTAAGACAATGTGGGCTCAGTGTGGCGGCTACCGGGCCGCGCCTCTTGAGCCCAGCACGGTGCTGGCAATGGCTCAGCCGTTAGAGGGAATGACTGCGGATTCACCTCCCAACGAGAAAATGCCGCCCGTGCCGGGTGCGTGGACGAGAAGCTATCAGGGGAAATCAGGTAAAGCCGGGAAGGTTTTCACCAGTACTTACGGAGCTTCCAATGACATTCTGGACGAAGGCTATCGGAGGCTCCTGATCAATGGCTGCTTCTGGGCGGTGGGGTTGGAGGATGAGATCATGCCTGATGCCCAAATAGCCTTTGTCGGCCCATTTAATCCGACCTGGGGGAGGGGCGGTGGTCGGCGCAAGCCAGGGACTAAACCGTCAGATATGGCAGGATGGGATACCCCTGTCGTGCCATTGGCGAAGTAGTTGATTATTCCCGCCGCGGCTGCGGCTAAGATGTGTCAGCTGAGGCACTGTAACCGGGAGAGCGGGTGGAGTTGCAACGAATTCGAGAACAGAAGCTTGCGCTCCTTCACCGTGGGCGCTAACCCGGCGGGGTCTTGTGTTTCCTGCGAGCCTAGGTTTCGTGCGGAACGCGTCCATTTCGAATCTCCATGCTTATCGTCCAGAAATATGGCGGAACGTCCGTTGGATCCTTCGATCGCATTCGCAGCGTAGCACGGCGGATCAAGTCCCTCCTGAATGAAGGACACCAAATCGCAGTGGTCGTCTCTGCCATGGGGGGAGTCACTGACAAGCTGATCGGAATGGCGGAGGAACTCTGTGATGAGCCGCCCGCCCGCGAAATGGACGTCCTGCTTTCCACTGGAGAGCAACAGTCTATCGCGCTGGTGACCATGGCCCTTAAGCAAATTGGAGTAGAAGCGGTTTCCATCACGGGACGTCAGGCCGGGGTAAAAACCTCCGGGTCACACACACGGGCGCGTATTGATACCATAGATGCGACCCTGAGCCGGAGCTATCTGGAGGAAGGGAAGGTTGTCATTGTGGCAGGTTTTCAGGGTGTTAATGAGCAGGGGCTCATCCAGACTCTCGGGCGAGGTGGGTCGGATCTCTCGGCGATAGCGTTTGCTTCTTCGGTTGATGCGGACCTCTGCCAGATTCTTACTGATGTGGATGGAGTCTACACTGCAGATCCCCGGGTGGTCTCCGATGCGAGAAAGCTTCCTGAGATATCCTATGATGAGCTTCTGGAACTCGCCTCTGTGGGAACCAAGGTAATGCAGTCCCGATCAGTCGAATTCGCAAAGAAATATGGCGTAAAGTTTGAAGTTCGTTCGTCTCTCAATAATAACCCCGGAACAATTGTGACTGAAGAACATGAAGCAATGGAAGCTGTGGTCATTCGTGGAGTCTCCATCGAGCGCTCCCAGGCCCGCGTTACCATCACGGGAATTCCCGATGAACCTGGCATGTCTGGCCGTATCCTCGGAGTGCTGGGGGATGACGAGATCAATATTGATATGATCGTTTCAAACATAGCCCATGATGGTCATGCACGGCACTCCTTCACGATGCACACTCACGATCTGGGTCGGGCTCAGGCTTCGCTGAAGCCCGTGCTATCGGAGCTCGGGGGGGAAGCGGATCTCGAAACCGAGGCAGGTATTGCGAAGCTGTCAGTCGTGGGAATTGGGATGCGTTCTCACTCGGGCGTTGCGGCCCAGATGTTCAAGGCACTTGGGGAGTCTGGAATTAATATCGGAATGATCAGCACCTCCGAGATCAAGATTTCCATTACGGTTGCCGAGACATGTATAGATGATGCAGCCCGTGTCGTTCACCAAGTTTTCGGGCTGGATAGTGCGCCTGGCTAGAAAGTGTGTCAGCGTCGGGCGCAAGGCGTAGCGCCTGAATAAGCAGGAGGTAATTTAGGCCTCCCTCAAGGGTCAATCCCAGTCTACTGTCGGTCGTGTTTTCCACCGAATTTCGATCGAGCCTCCAGCGCCTCCTGGAGGAAATCAAGGAGGGGGGTCTGTATAAGAGTGAGAAATCGATCAGTTCCTCTCAGGACGCGATGATCAGGCTGGATGATGGTCGGGAGGTCCTCAACATGTGCGCGAACAACTATCTGGGGCTTGCGAGTCATCCGACTGTTGTGGAAGCCGCTCGTGAGTCTCTCGAGCGGTGGGGTTTTGGAACAGCTTCTGTGCGTTTCATCTGTGGCACTCAATCGCTTCACCGTGAGCTTGAAGAGCGGATCACCGCTTTTCTTGGAACAGAAGACACCATTCTCTACCCGTCCTGCTTCGATGCAAATGGAGGTCTTTATGAGACTCTTCTTACGGCGGATGACGCCGTGATATCCGATAGCCTGAACCATGCTTCAATTATTGATGGAGTCCGTCTCTGCAAGGCGCGGAGATATCGCTACCACAACAATGATCTCTCTGACCTGGAGACGAAATTGCAGGAGGCAGAGGCCTCCGGAGCCCGAAGGAAATTGATTACCACTGATGGGGTGTTTTCCATGGATGGGGTCATCGCTCAACTGGACGGGATTCATGAGTTAGCTGACAAATATGGAGCTCTGGTGCATTTTGACGATTGCCATGCTACAGGGTTTCTGGGTCCTCGGGGGCGTGGAACTCACGAACACTGTGGACTCTTCGGGAAGATCGACCTGACTACCTCGACCCTCGGGAAAGCACTCGGGGGGGCTTCAGGAGGGTATACCTCAGGACGCAGGGAAATCATTGAGTTGCTTCGGCAACGCTCGCGGCCCTACCTGTTCTCCAACAGTCTTGCCCCGGTAATTGTCGCCGCCGCTCTGAAGGTGTTTGAAATGCTTGAGACCTCCAACGAATTAGCCGATCGGGTAAAACGCAATACGATCTATTTCCGGGAGTCTATGGCGGAGACTGGGTTTTCCATAGCTGGCGCCGACCACCCTATTACTCCGATCATGCTTGGGGATGCTGCACTTTCGCAGCAGTTCGCGCAGAAGCTTCTGGAATACGAGGTCTACGCCATCGGGTTCTTTTATCCGGTTGTGCCACATGAAACCGCTCGAATTCGCACTCAGATTTCCGCAGCTCATACCAAGGCGCAGCTTGATCGAGCCGTGGATGCATTTGCCAGAACGGGTCGGGAGATGGGCGTTATCAGCTAGGAGGTTACCGGGCGGTGGTCCCGGTGCAGGATGAGCCGCCAAGGGCGGCGCAGGCTCAGACAATTACTTTGTCGATCACTTTGCCGGCGACATCCGTCAATCGGAAATCCCGTCCGCTGAAGTGATAGGTAAGCTCCTTATGATCAATTCCCATGAGGTGGAGGATCGTGGCATGAATATCGTGAACAGAGGTGCGGTCTACAGCGGCGTGGTATCCTATTTCGTCTGTTTCACCATAGCTGGTGCCTCCCTTGATGCCGCCTCCAGCCATCCACATGGTAAAACCAAAAGGGTGGTGATCGCGTCCATTGCCGCCCTGTTTCTGTGGGGTACGCCCGAATTCTCCTCCCCATACTACCAGAGTTTCATCGAGAAGACCTCGCTGTTCGAGGTCCTGCAGCAGGCCTGCGATGGGCTGGTCCGTGGCGGCGCAGTGCTTATCGTGATTGCCCACTATGCTGCCGTGAGCATCCCAGTTATTATCTCCGTGCCCTCCACCAGAGTAAAGTTGTACAAAGCGCACCCCGCGCTCAACGAGACGCCTCGCCATGAGGCATTGGCTCCCGAAATACTCCCCAGGGTTGCCGCTTTCAATGCCATAGAGACTTCGGGTCGATTCCTTCTCTTGAGAAATATCCAATGCCTCGGGCGCGGCTGACTGCATTCGATAGGCAAGCTCAAATGACTGAATGCGCGCCTCCAGAGCATTGTCAGAAGGATAGCCAGTCATGTGGTGACGATTGAGTTTGCTCGCATAATCAAGCAATTCCCTTTGTTGGGAGTGGGCTAAGCTATCGGGCCTCTTCAAATTTAGAATCGGGATGCCTTTTGAGCGGACCGGCGTTCCCTGAAAGGCTCCAGGAAGAAAGCCGGATCCCCAGTTAGGGGCCCCTCCGATAGGACCTCCGCGATAGTCGTAGAGAACGACAAATCCCGGGAGGTCCCGATTGTCAGAGCCCAGACCGTAGGTGACCCACGACCCTACGCTTGGAAACCCGGTCCGGATCATGCCGGTATTGAGTTCGAAAAGCGCCGGGGCATGGCTGATGGAATGGCCATAGACGCCTCGGAGCATAGCGGTCCGGTCGATCATTCCTGAGAGGTGTGGGTAGCGGTCGGAGACCCAGTGCCCACTTTGTCCATGGCGGGCAAATTTATAGGGAGAGGGGAAAAGGCCGCCGACGCTTCGCGCACCCTTTTTGTCAACGACCTCGCTCACGTTTTTCCCCTCATATTTTTTGAGGGCGGGCTTGTAATCAAAAAGGTCCACATGACTTGGGCCTCCATACATGAAAAGAAAGATTACCCGTTTCGCACGAGCGCTGAAGTGAGGCTGCCTTGGGGATAATGGGGAGTCCGATTCGCTCGTTGGGCTAACCGTGTTTGCCAGAAGTTGCTGATCTGCCATCAGACCCGCAAGGGCGAGGGAGCCAAACCCGCATCCTGCGTTGGAGAGGAGGTCCCGACGTGTCATCGCCCGGGAGGCGCTAGCCAGATTAATCGACATAGGCGAATTCGTTCAGAGTGAGAAGAATATGACAGAAGTTCTCAACGGTCTGTTGCTCCTGTGCCATTAACTCAGTGCCCAGCTTGATCTCGGTGTCTGTCGCCTGCCGCGAGAAAGCCAGCCAATAAGCCTCTTCCACGATAGCCCGCCATTCCTCTGGTTTGGAGTCCGTGGGTCGCGCCTTGGCCGCGGCGATGACCCGTTGCGCAAAATGAGTAGCTTGCTGACGAACAAACTGGTTGTTCAACAGGAGCAGCGCCTGAGTCGGGACAGTAGTTTTTTCCCGGAGGCCCCGACTCTGCATGGCGTCTGGAACATCGAAGGTTTCAAAGAAAGGAACTCTCATCGAGCGCCGCATGAAGACGTAAATACTGCGCCGCCAGGTCTCCGGGCCATCCTTGACATTGGTTGGCCATTTATTGGTTGAGCCTGTCTTTACCGCGTCGCTGGAGACCCATGGCTTGACGCTTGGGCCGTAGAGTTTTCTGTTCAGAGTCCCAGCGGTATTCATGATCGAGTCGCGAAGGATTTCAGCTTCGAGCCGCCTCGGATGCCGTCGCCAATGCAGGTTGTTTTCGGGGTCTATCGCATGCCGCTTCTGGTCCCACTCCGTAGACTGCATATAGGTCGCACTTGTCATGATGAGCTTGTGAATGGGCTTCAGCCTCCAGCCCTCTCTGATAAGTTCGGTGGCCAGCCAATCGAGGAGATCCTGATTGGTTGGCCTGTCCCCGACGCTGCCGAAATTATTGCTGGTTTTGACCAGCCCAATACCGAAGTGGTGTTGCCAGAGGCGGTTTACGATCACCCGTGCCAACAAAGCCCCAGCACCCTTATCAACGTCCGTCAGCCACCGTGCCAGCCCTTGCCGGCCGTCTCCCCCCTTATTTTCTGTCTCACGGATCCAGTTGGTGATGTCACTGCTATCGGGGCTGAGGACAGTCAAAACTCCAGATCCAACATCGCCCTCTTTCTCCTCAACATCGCCCCTGCTCAACAGAGGGTTTTTGCGGGTATTGCCACCATTCCATGTGAGCGCTTTGACTGTGCCACCCTTGTCGCCGATAGCGACATTGCGATCTGTTGGTTTGCCCGGAAGAAAAAATCCGACGAGGCGATAGTAATCACGCTGAGAGATCGG
>DFWB01000293.1:0-1759 GCA_002380675.1 Akkermansiaceae bacterium UBA4145 | reverse complement strand
GTGGCAGAGACGATATCGTCCATCTTGTCATACATGGCCTTTTCACGGTCAACTCCATCGACATTGGTTACCGTGGATCCTGCGGTAAGAAATCCAGTTAGGGCCTGGGCCAGAGCGTCCTCACCTTTCAAGGCGTCGCCTGCCACCTGCCACTGGGTGAACCTATCGAAAGGCATGTCCTCATTCAGAGCCCGAATGACGGCGTCACGATAGGTCCACGCGGTTGGTCGCTCGTTGTCACTTTCGTAGCCGTGGCTTTCACCAAAGCGCGCTACATCAAGCCAGTGGCGACCCCATCGCTCCCCGTAATGTGGGCTCGAGAGTAATTGAGAGACGAGCTGGTGGTAGGCGTCGGAAGAAGAATTCGCGATAAAGTCTTCGACCTCTCTGCGGGAGGGAGCAAGGCCGATCAGGTCAAAATATGCGCGCCTGATCAACGAGTTTCGAGAGGCACTAGGATTCGGGGAAAGCTGGCTCTCGCCGGCATTTTTCAGGACGAAAAGATCAATCGCATTCCGAGCCCATGGATTGGTTGCCTTGGTAGGAACTTCTACAGGGGTGAGCGGTCGGAAAGCCCAATAAGCCTGCTCTTTGGCGGCGGTCGACATGATGGAAGCCGCCATGAAACTAAGAAGAAAAAGAACTAGCCTCATTGTTGCAGTGGTCTAACAAAAGTTATTCAGCTCTTTGGAAAGATTCGAGTAACCAAAGTGATTACAATCAATGCGGCTGGACTACAAGATCTAGGATGAATTCCTTTGCCTCCGAGGCCTTCTTTTTTTGCCGGCGATAGGGCAAATCAGGAGGATCGGTGAGAGGACCGATACCTGACGTTCATGGAGCACCGCGCGGCATGAATCTTCTTTGTCGCTTCGGGGCTGGACTTAGACCGGGGAGAACGAGACAAGCAGGTGTGGAAGTATGGATCCAGCACTATGACGGCAGGTTGAAGGAGGTTTCGGATCCTTCGCTGGAACACTGCCTTGAGCTCTTGCAATCCTATGATTGGGAAAGCGAGGTGTCTTCTTACGAGCAGGCATTGGAGGAAGGGCGAGATCGATGCTTTCCCGGGTTACAGCTGATTGATGGGGATCGAATTCTGCAGGTGATGCCAATGCGGGCGGGACGGACACACTATTCGTATTCCTGCGACCATCCTCTCAGACTTCTTGCCTTTCTCGGCGCGAGTAAAACCCTGAGTGCATGGGACGTAGCGCCTGAATACCAGAGTGCTTTGATCAAGGACCACTTTGAAGGAGATCAGAGAAAGCTTGTCAGGACGCTGATTCAATTGGCGCCTGGTGACTCCTAGCCGTTCTTTTGAATACAGAAGGGGCAAGTGAAATCCCCAGATGCCAGGAAGTGCTCATCGCGATCTGCCTAATGAGAACTTTCCGGGTGGATTGATAAAATACAGAGGATTCTATTTTGCTATCCACAAGGCTGTGACTTAATGCGTGAAAGCAACAATGTGGGTATGGTCGAAACGCTCGGCAGCAAATAAGGAAGATCTCTGGGAGGAGCGTTTTCATGGAAATCAGAATGCCGTTATTACGAGGCTGAGAAGTGGGAAGTTTCTCCGAGTAGATCTCTATTGTGAAAGAGAAAGCGCCGCTCTTGAGTTAGTGGAGCAATTTGGAGGGGTCATTCGACACCTTAAGGAGGTGGACTGGGTCTCAGAATCGGCGAAGCCCCTCCCGCCACTGAAAATTCGTGATTGCCTGCTGGTGACCTCCGAAACAAATGCGGTCAAGTTGGG
>DFWB01000296.1 GCA_002380675.1 Akkermansiaceae bacterium UBA4145 | reverse complement strand
GCGGTCCTGGCGGTCCTGGCGGAAAGCCAAGCTAAATCATAGAAAGAAGAACGATGGCACAAATACCCAAACGCGTTAAATACCGTAAGTCACAGCGAGGAAACCGCGGCGGCAACGCCAGTCGTGGGGTCGACGTAAGCTTCGGAGATTTTGGATTGCAAGCTCTTGATCGAGGCTGGATGACCAGCCGCCAGATTGAGGCCTGCCGGGTCGCGATTAACCGTTACCTTAAGCGAAAAGGAAAGGTGTGGATTCGTGTTTTCCCTCACAAGCCAGTCACCGCTCGTCCTCCTGAGACGAGAATGGGTAAGGGTAAGGGCCCAGTCGAGGCTTGGGTTGCGGTGATTCGCCCAGGAACCATGATTTTTGAAATCGCCGGTGTGCCGGAGGCGTCCGCTCGGGAAGCGATGCGCTTGGCCTCCTACAAGCTTGGGATCCGCACTAGGTTTGTTTCCCGGTCTCACCACTCCGCTTAAACGCAGTTTTATACCCTTTAATCAAAGCTAGAACGATGCCCCAGATCAAGATCAGCGAAATCCGCGAACTGAGTACGGAGGAACTGCAGGTCCGCCTTCGTGACCTAAAGCAGGAAAGACTTAACCTCCGGCTGCAGCAGTCAACCGGACAATTGGAAAATAGCGCGCGTCTTCGACTGGTTCGCCGGGAGGCTGCCCGCGTGATGACCACGTTAAGTGAGCGTCGCAATCAAGGCGCACCTGCTGAATAAGGTTTCCAGCAACAACAATTTCTCAATCAATGTCTGATACAGAAAAGAAGCAAGGTCTGCGGAAGCAGCGAGTCGGCAACGTAGTGTCCACCGGAATGGACAAGACCATTGTGGTCGAATTCATTGCCCGCGTGCCGCACTCAAAGTTCAAGAAAATCATCAAGAGGACGAAAAAGTTCTATGCCCACGATGAAAAGGGGGAAGCCTCCGTGGGAGATCGGGTTCGAATCGAGGAGATGCGTCCGATTTCAAAGACCAAGCGGTGGCGCCTCACAGAGGTTCTCAGCCACTAACACTCAAGATCTAAACCATTTACATACGCAAAGCCATGATCCAGATGGAATCCAAAGTTGAGGTCGCTGATAACACCGGGGCCCGCACAGCCAAGATGATCGGAGTGATCGGCAAGGGTGGAAATAAAAGCGCTGACGTGGGTGATGTAATCACCGCTCACGTCAGGGAGGCCATACCCACGGCTGCCATCAAGAAAGGATCGGTAGTGAAAGCTGTGGTAGTCCGGACGGCGGCTCCAATCAGACGAAGTGATGGATCTATTCTGCGTTTTGACGGAAATGCGATCGTGATTATCGATAAGGATGGAAATCCTCGGGGTACCCGGATCTTTGGCCCGGTGGCACGTGAACTTCGAGAAAAGAACTTCATGAAGATCGTCTCGCTTGCGCCCGAGGTGCTCTGAATCTTTTAACCAACCAAACGACACAAGCTGAGCTCATGTCCCGCAAAAAGACACATGTAAATCCTGGTGATGAGGTTCAAGTCATCGCAGGTAACCACAAGGGTAAACAAGGAACAGTCCTCGAGGTCCACGCCGAGAAGGAGCAGGTCGTCGTAGAAGGCGTCCGTGTGATGAAGAAATCAGTCCGCCGCTCCGAGGACAATCCCGATGGTGGAATCGTTGATAAAGACGGGCCCATTCATATTTCGAACGTTAAAAAGATAAAATCGGCCTCGTGAAGGCTTATTAGCCACTCGCTGCTAACGCGCTTAAGCACAAACCAAAGCTGACCCGCAATCATGACCCCAACACTCCAGAAATACTATAAGGAAACAGTTGTTCCTGCACTTCAGGAACAACTTGGCCTGAGCAATGTGAATCAGGTCCCCAAGCTCACCAAGATCGTTGTTACCACTCACGTTGGTTACGCGCAGGCGGAGAGGAAAAACGCAACGGAAGATGCAGTGGAAGAGATTTCGCGTATCACCGGGCAGAAGCCAAGCGTGGTCTACGCGCGTAAAAGTGTTGCGAACTTCAAGGTCCGTGCCGGAGAGGCAGTCGGAGCACGTGTCACCCTGCGAGGAAATCATATGTGGGAGTTTCTTGACCGATTCATCAATATTACGGCTCCAAACATACGGGACTTTCGGGGGCTTTCTCCTAAAAGCTTTGACGGACAGGGCAACTACGCGGTGGGAATTACCGATCAATCCATCTTCCCCGAAGTCGAGCTGGATAAAATCAAGCGAAACCTTGGGTTCGATATTATTCTCGTAACCTCTGCGACTACGAACGAGCACGGGAAAGCCCTGTTGGATGCTCTCGGCTTTCCTTTCCGGAAGCCTCAGGAGCAGGAAAATCCTGAGAAATCAGAGGCAGCTGCCTGAAACCCTACCAAACGACGAACCAGAATTAACCATGGCTGTTCTTTCAGATCCCATTTCTGATTTTCTGACCCGCTTCAAGAATGCATCGCGGGCCGGGAATGATCAATTTTTAGCGCCCTTCTCAAAGGTCAAGGCGGAGATTGCCCGTATCCTGAAGGAAGAAGGATATATTTGGAACTACGAGGTCGATACCTCCGGTAAGTTTCCCCAGCTACATGTGAAGACTAAATTTGTGGATGGCACTCCGGCGCTCACCGACCTCAAAAAAGTGTCCAAGCCAGGGCGGAGGCACTACACGGGATCCCAGGAAATACCCAGGGTCCTTAACGGCCTTGGTATTTCTATTGTTTCCACATCAAAGGGGATCATGACTGGGGCGCAGGCAAGGCGTCAGAAAGTAGGTGGCGAACTGCTGGCCTTTGTTTGGTAAACTCAATCTACAACAGAACAATGTCACGAGTTGGCCAGAAAGTAATATCTCTCCCCGACAAGGTCTCGATCAATGTCGGTTCGGAGGGCGAAGTCACGGTCGAAGGCCCAAAGGGTAAATTGCAATGGCAGTTGCCTCAGGGGATCTCGATTGATCAGGAGGAAAGCGCAGTTGAAGTAAGGCGTGAAAACAATCAACGACAGCTGCGGGCACTCCATGGAACCGCACGAAGCCTGATTAACAACATGGTGGAGGGTGTTACAAATGGTTTCGCGAAGGAGCTGGAGATCCAGGGGGTTGGTTTTCGAGCAGCGGTTAAGGGAGATAAGCTCGACCTCAGTCTCGGGAAGTCTCATCCCATCCTGCATCCCATCCCTAGTGAAGTCACTGTGACCGTCACGGACAACACAAAGATTAAGGTAGAAGGGGTGAGCAAGCAGGTCGTTGGCCAGTTTGC
>DFWB01000308.1 GCA_002380675.1 Akkermansiaceae bacterium UBA4145 | reverse complement strand
CCCTGAAGAGAGCCATCTTTTTCGAACGGTCGACGGGGACATGAGCAGAGTTGCTCGGATTCACCTGAGGAGCCAGGTCAGGCCTGCTCTCAATCACAGGCGCCAAGTCGGGTAAGGACCGCCATTCCGACATAGGGAAGGCACTCGTAGTGTCATCAGAACGCTGGTCCGCCGCACTGCCGCTGGACTGCTCCTGAGCAACCTCTTCCCACGCGACTCCTGTGGGGAAGAGTTCATCAACACGGGGAACTTCGTGCTCTCCAAGATTGTCCCGAATCCAGATTTGGGGAGAGGCGCTGGCTTCGAGGGTGAAATTCATGCCCCGCTCCGTATTCCAAAGTAATACCAGCTGGTCTTCCTCGAGATTTGGAACCATTTTCCACTTCCACATCTTACCAATCTTGACATGGTAATCTTCCACTTCTCCGCCAACTTGGTGCCCCGTGTAGGAGGACCCTCCATGACTCAGGCGGAAGCGGGCTGCCGTCTTGAGTGGCTTTTTCACTTTTGGCACCTTGAAGGCCAGAACCTGCCCCGGGTTCACAGTCTCGCTGTTGAAGATGCGATTATTAGGCTGAGCCCAGCTGCCATCGCCGTCGAAGTCGATCCAAGCATCCAGAATGCCCGTCATGGTTGGCAGGACTCGCACGAGAGCATAAGACCCGGAGATCATCGGAGTCAGGAAGATGATGCCATCTTCATCATCATTACCGTCGAGATCATCGCCGAGGCTTATCAGGCTGGGTTGCCCGTCAGGCTCGGAGTCGATGGCCTGACCAAGAAAGAGATCATCGATCTGATGGGAGGCTCCGATGCCAACCGTCGTCGGATTTGATTGAAGCGTGGGGAATGGCTTCGGCGCATCACCCCAGTCCAGGAAGACAGGTGGCTGGTTGGCCTTGATATAAACAAGGTGATCCTCAACCTCTCCATCACTTGCATACCCGGAAGGCCCAAGTCCGCCGGTTGAATTGATTCTTACCCGTGCCACCGTGTGCCCTGTTGCGGCTGAGGATGGGACCGTGAAACTATAGCTGTTGATTCCGGGATTCGCGACCGCATTCAGCACGATCTGCTCGCCGGCACCCCAGATCCCATCCCCATTGAAATCAAGGAAGGCATTGATATACCCCGAAGCGGAGGCGATCACCGAGACTACGGAGACAGTCCCTTGCTGCAAGGTCGTGAAAGCAACGCCGTCTTCGTCATCCCACCCGCTGTTGTCATCACCTTGCGCCGTGGGATCAGGCTGTCCATCGCCTTCCGGATCGCACATGGCCCCAAGGTATATTCCATTGTTAATCATATGAACGGCTCCTCCATCGGCAGCGAGTGTCGGATAGGGCGTTGGGGCATCTCCCCAATCGAGTTCTCCATTCGGCTGGCCCGGCTCAATACCGATCTGGTAATCCTCTACCTCTCCATCAGAGGACCAACCATCTGGCCCCAATCCACCACCTGAACTAATCCGGAACCGAGCATAGGTTCCCCCCGTAGAGGCTCCCGCGGGAACCAGGAAGTTCATATTGTTCACCCCGGCAACAACTGGAGAGCTAACAAATACCTGTTCACCGGCATCGTTCCAGTCCCCATCCGCGTTAAAGTCCACCCAGCCGTCAATCCGGCCTGGCATACTTGCCACAGCCTGAAGAGTGGTATTGTTACCTGTTAAGATCGCAGAGGTAAAGGTGATGCCATCCTCGTCATCGATAGCGGAATCTAAGTCATCACGAAGGGCGCTGCTACCCGGGATTCCATCGGGTTCCGAGTCTACCGAGGTTCCTAGCATAAGGTCGTTGGTCAAGAGATGGAAGGCACCGCTGTTAGCCGCAGTCACCGGGTAGGTGGCGGGGGCATCACCCCAGTCCGTTTCCGGATCCGGATCCGGATTGGACCCTCCCTCAATTTCAATCATGTAATCCTCTACCTCACCGTCCTGAGCTGTTCCCACAGGAGTAAGCATTCCCTGTGAACTGAGACGAAAACGAGCATAGGTCACTCCGCCTGGAGCCGGAGCAGGAACGGTAATACTCAGGGTATTCAGGTTTGCCGCCAACGGCTCACCGGTGAAAACCTGCTCACCCGGATCCATCCAGCTTCCGTTGCCATTGAAATCAATCCAAGCATCAAGCCGACCCGGCCCCGAGGACCAGACCTCAATCTCAGCTATTCCACCGGGCTGCAGGGGACTGAGAAACGAGACTCCATCCTCATCATCAAATGGGCCAAAGGCATCATCCCCAGTGGCAAGAAACGTTGGCTGACCGTCCTTTTCAGTGTCAATCCGTGAACCAAGGGTCAGCAGAAATCCGTCCGCAGATGGCGCCACCAAATGGCGCGCACCATCGTTAGCATGAAGGGTCGGATAACTAGGATCTGGCGCATCTCCATAATCAAACTGCTGAGCGATCGATGGAATATCTGGGATATCCGGAATCCCGGGAATCTCTGGGACCTCTAGATTAATTCCAGCGTCCAGCAATTCTGTGACGCGGTCGAGGTCCAGTTCAGGAGTTTGGCCACCTGCGATTGGAATAGTTCCGAGTAAGGCTACCAGTGAGAGGTTGAGTAAGGCGTTTGATTTCATGGCTGTAATGTCTTCTTCAGACACTCCAACCGCAGTCCCTTCGCTCGATTTTCAAAAATCGCTCAATTCGCGCTCCACTATTTTCGTCATCTCAAATCCCTTAAATTCTCAATTTTTTATGATACGTGAGCCCTAATGGGCCTCATGGAATAGCATCGTGCCAAGCTCCGTCCTGACAGAAGCACTAGCTGGCAACCTCCCTTCTTAGCGACCGCCCTGCGAGCGCCCCTCCAGGAGCCACGCGATGTTGAAGCGCGCCATCCAGTCTTTGTTGGAAAGCAGATAGACGAAGCCCTCACTGGGCGTGCCTTTCCGGCCCACCGCCAGCCAGGTGTAATTCCCCGGCCCCTCCTTCAGGAGCCGGCTAATAGGCCAGGTCACTCCTCCGTCGAGGCTCGCCCGAATCGTAATATCGTCTCGCTTATCTCGACGTCCCGGAGCACTGAACAGCAGAACCTCTCGGCCCTTGTACTGAAGCTTGGCGAGGGCGCCCTTGCATCCATAGACATCAGGGGGACCGTCGAACAGCTCATCATCCTCTCGAGCCTCCACCCAGCTTTCTCCGCCGTTGAGGCTCTCCCCCACCAGTTTATTTCCGGGCCGCGAATGGGTCCGGGCGTTGTAATAGATTCGACCATCCTGCAATTCAAGAAGACCCGGTTCGGAGCTACCGAGGAGCGGGAACGGATCACTCGGGTGCCACGTTCTTCCTCCGTCATCACTATAAAGAGCATTACTGTAACGCCTCGCGAAAAACTTGCGCCCTTGCCCCTTATTTAGATAGGTCCGGCTCCCGTCCTTGTTCACAGACCCTACAAAGACCTGAGACGGCATCAGAAGCCGGCCTTTCTTCTTCCCATGCTTGAGGGTAACTCCCGGATCACAACAGTAGGTCGTCGCTAGCCAGCCATTACCGTCAGCCTTTATCAGAGTTTTCTCGGTCCGCCACGTCTTGCCATGATCTACGCTCCGGTAAAGCGTGTTACTTGGAGCCAGCCCCATCGCAAACACCATGATATCACCATTACTTTCGTCCACCGTGACATTCCCGAGCTCGCTCCACCCCACGTGCTCGCCCTTGTAACGACCATCATCAGACATGTCGGCACCGATCGCGACTCTCTCACCCACTACGATCGGATCGCTCCACGTCAGACCTCCATCCTCACTGCGTTTCACTTCCACCCGTTTCCTCTCCCTCTCCTCCTTGAACACCAGCACCGTACCGTTCATTGCCACCGCTAGGTGCCCCATCACCGGCACCTGCTCCTCCCAGATCTCATGAAAAGGTTTCTCCTCCTCGGCCTGCACAGGAATTCCCAGTAGCCCTGCCACAAAAAGAGCGGTAACAAGCTGTTTGCTGAGATTCATTTCCCAACCGTGGCGAGATTACAGGAACCTGACGAGGGGAAAGAAGACTTCCTGTCGCATCGTCGGACTACCCAGCCCCCATCCGAAAGCGGATTTCCCGCTTATCTGGTCCGCAGGAATATGCGACACTTCGGCTGATCGTTGATTCCACAACCGGTAAAATTACAAGAGCCTAAAAGTCACCGCCCCAATGAGTAAGCGCCGATTCAAGAAGCCCACCTCCCTGACCCGCAGGGACCTTCTTCGCGCTGGAGCCTTGGGCATGGGCCTGCCGGGCTATCTTTCACTCTCAAAGACTGCCAATGCCATCGGGCCCCATGAGACTAGCGGATTCGGCAAGGCTAAGAGCTGTATCGTCGTCTTTGCCTGGGGTGGCCTGAGCCATATTGACAGCTTTGATCTCAAGCCTGATGCGGGCAGCAACATCAAGAGTGCCTTCGGATCTATTCCCACGACCATCCCGGGCTACCATGTCTGCGAGCACCTGCCCCTGCTCTCCAAACAGGTTCATCGCATGACCCTGATCCG
>DFWB01000319.1 GCA_002380675.1 Akkermansiaceae bacterium UBA4145 | reverse complement strand
GAAAATTCAGCAATTGCAGTTACATCCTTTTTTCCGTCGCCCTCGTGCGAGGTAAGCACAAGCTGATGCAGGTCGTGCGGCCCCGTCATGGTAATGGCGTCCTCGCTACTCCACTGGAGAGCAACCGCCTCTGGGGATTGTTGGGGACTGCTCCCTGTTGCGACCGGGGCTTGGTCTGTTAGGCTCTCTTCAGAAACGCCCTTTTCGACGGTTAAAATCACCAGGAGGCTGCAGAGGGGAATAAGAATAGGTTTCACGGCTGGGAAGATGGGGCTATCCAACAAGTTCAGAAATCGGGGCGTGCTCACTGTCTACAAGAAAACGGGGGCGCCCGGAAAGGTCATTCACCGTAGTGCGCCGTGCATCGATACCCAGACAGTGATACAGAGTTGAGAACACTTCTGGGAATTCTACGGGTCGGCTGTTTGCTTCCCCACCGTCGCGGGTCGTTGATCCGATTACCTGACCATGGTTCATCCCGCCGCCAGCGAGAAGGGCGGTAGAGACCTTGGGCCAATGATCGCGCCCCGCATCCTTATTGATTTTCGGGGTGCGCCCGAACTCTCCCCACACGATGACACTCACGTCCTTATCCAGCCCACGGTTATGCAGATCCTCCACCAGGGCGGTAATCCCCTGATCCAGCAGCGGAAAGTCCTCCCGGGCACGCTTGAAATTACCACCGTGCCAATCCCATCGGCTGAAGCCAAGGGTGACGCAGCGAGCCCCAGCTTCCACCAGCCTTCGAGCCATCAAGAACTGGTCCAGCCGCTTCCATGGTCCATCAGCAGTCAGCTTCTCAGTCCCTTTTCCGTACCTCTCAATGACTTTTGGATCTTCCGCGCTCAGATCAAGGGCCTTCGCCAGACGACTTGAGGTCAGGACCCCGAATGCCTGTTCAGTAAAAGTATCCAGTCCTTCCATGGCGCCAGAGTGATCCACTTCCCTACGGAAATTATCGAAGGAATTCAGCAGGGCCTTCCGGTCCGCGAGACGCTCAATACTGATGTCCTTTAAGACCATGTCCTTCTTTCCCCCTCCACGAAAAGGGGAGAAGGCTGCATGAGAAGGTCCGAGGAATCCCGATTGGCCCGGGTCGCCCCATTGATCATGCTTGCACTTGGGGGACAGGCCAAGGAAGGAGGGAACTCCGGGTCTTGTCTGCCCTGAGAGTTTTGAGAGGACCGATCCGATGCTGGGCCAGCCTCCCGGAGGCTGGGGTCCCTGAGGCTTTCTCCCGGTGAGGCACTGAACGGCATCATGACCGCCTCCGGCGCCCACCATCGAACGAATGACAGAAAATTTGTCCATCATCGTGGCCATCTGCGGGAACAGCTCGCAGATTTCAATGCCGGGAACGTTCGTCTTAATGGGATGGAATTCGCCTCGAACCTCGGAAGGAGCCTCAGTCTTCAGGTCCCACATATCCTGATGGGGAGGTCCACCCGCGAGAAAGATCATGATGACCGCCTTATGATCGAGGGGCTTCAGCTGGGTTTTCGATTCGGCGCTTAGAATTTGTGGGAGGGAAGCTCCTCCCAGTCCGAGTGCGCCAATCTTCAGAAAACCGCGGCGCGTCATGCCATCACAGAAGGCTTCTCCTTTTTGGGCGGCAATGGTCAGCACAGCAGAATAAAATTTCAGTTTGTTTAAGTTATCTTAGGTCTGAGGGGGGTGATGGCTATCGCCAAAAGTCCTTGTCTCAGTCCACGTTCATACGTGTTCAAAAGAACGCGTAGAGCTGGAATGGGTCGGGATCGGTTTTCCCGTCACTTTAAGGAACCTCAAACCGGTAAATCGGGGCCTGGATGCCTTCGCTCACCGTGAAAAAGAAGTCGCCATCAGGCGAAAACGCAATGGATTCGCCCTGCGGTTCAGAGCGAACCGTAAGGCTGGTTGGTTCATCGCTAAATATTTCGTGCAGCGGAGAGCTGGGGTCCGATCTCTTCCAAAGAAGAGCACCCCGCGCAGGGCGCAAAGAATGGCTCCGAAGAATAACCAAGCGTCCGTCCCTAGAAATATCTCCGCCCCGGATACTTGCTGGAGTAACAAAGCTGGTGAGGGCCTTGAGGGTTTGGAGGGATCCTCCCCTGTGAGGTCCGGGGGCATGGAAGACTGAGGCGACCTCTTTAGTTCTCTCGCTCCTATCCCGGGTCACGAGGTAGATATCTCCGTTGAGGGGATCAACTAACAGGGTTTCGCACTCTCGAGGCTCAGATGGAAACCGCATGGGAAGGGCCTCAACACCAGTCAGCGTTTGTTTTCTCGAGGTGGTTGTTGTGTCAACTACCGGCTCTGGGACGCGATAGATGGTAACGGTTCGGCGGGATAAGGAATTGTTCCCCGTGTCGGCAATGTAGAGGTAATCTTTCCCTGCCAATGGTCCGGGGCCAATCGCGATATCCTCCCAGTCAATGGCACTGGTGCCTTCCAGCCGAAAAACTCCGAGGGGTTTGCCATCAGTCCCAAGGGCGAATATTCTGGCTTCGTCTCCTGAATCGTTATGGGCCCAGATTACATCCTTATGGTCTCTGCTCAGAACGATCCCCGAGATTTCCGTAAGGCTTTCGGTATGCACTCGTCCTATGCGTGTGCCCGGTCTCGATCTAACCGATTCGAGGGCCCACCATGCGACACTCAGCAAGAGAAGGGCGACGATCAGTCTGAAGAATCGGTCTCCCCCTAATTTTCTGCTGATAAATCTGCCATGCCTGTCCAGTTTCATGCAGATTCGGTTTGTTTGTTCGCGGGTTGATCCGATAGCATGGCGGCGCTAAGTTCGCTGGTAACTTTACGAGATTCTCCGACAGATGGCTACTTACGTATACGAAACGATTCCAGAAAATGCTGATGAAAAGCCCCGACGTTTTGAGGTGCAGCAGAAAATGACGGAGGAT
>DFWB01000137.1 GCA_002380675.1 Akkermansiaceae bacterium UBA4145 | reverse complement strand
GCGAGGTAGTCGAACCAGGCTCGGGTGGCGATGTCCCGGAAGACAGCGCGCCGGTTCACGTAACCTGTTTCCGCCGTTCCGTAGATGTCATTGATGAGCTCGTGGTCATCGGCGGTATAATAGGTGGGTATGTGGCGATGCCATTCCGCGAGATTCCGGCCTCGGTGGAGGAGATCCTTATAATTCTGCCAGACTCCAACGATGGTGGGAGCCTTCTCTACGAGTCGGGGAGTCTTGTCCCCGCTCAGGCCGACTTGGTGGAGCCATTCGCTGGGGGGGTAATCGCGACGCGTTTCGTAGAGCCAGTCTCCATTGAGAATGGCGAAGTGAATCTGGTCACGCACCTTGGTGTTAAGAGTGTCGAAGATCGGGAGGGTGGGCCCCACGCTGTCGCCGCCGCCTTTTGGGTTGTTGCCACAGGCGAACTCGAAGCGGAAGTTGAACAATCCCTCCGGGTTGCCCGCAGGGTTCCGGTAATCCTCTGCCCGCGGCATGGTGCGGAACGATCCTTGCAGCTGATGATCTGCGATCCGGTAGTGATACCGGGTATTGGGGGAGAGGTTGTCGATAGTGAGGAGGCCAGTGTGGTCATGTTCCGGCCCTCGGGTGGTGAAGGAAGTGGAGAGGTTGAGCTTTCCGGCCTCCTTTCCGTAAAAGACGGTGACTTCGCCTTGTCGCTCGGTGCGAACCCAGAGGCTCATGGAGTCTGCCGCGGGTCTTCCTAGGAGAGGTCCTTCAGTGACGCGGATGGCGGTGGGAGCCGCATCCTGGGCGAGCGACTGCCCGCCGAGGTAGAGGCAGAGAATCAGAGAGGTCGTCAGAAGGAATTTCATATGGAAGCGATGAAAGGAGAGGGTGAGCCTTGTTTCTGGTAACGGACAAGCTCTCACTCTCGGAAGGCGACTGTGAGCAAACCTCGGAGGAAATCACCCAAATTCTGGCAGGCAGGGATGCATTCAGGGTTGGATCACGTGTCAGCGTGGCCTAGTTTTTCCAGTATGACCGGCAGCACACCACAAGATGATCTCCGATGCCCCCGGGCTCATATCTGTTGTGCCTCGCTCCTTGTTGCATGGCTTTGCGCGATGCTTCCTGCAGCTGCAGAGACGGCTCACCGTTCTTCCTACTACAAGAATGGGGAGATTCATGTGAATGTTCTGGGGACTGAGGAAGGAGAGCCGCTGACCAGTGGTCATTGGGATTTCAAGCCCTCATGGTCCAAGACTGGTGATCTTCTGGTCTTCTTTCGTCGTCTGAAGAACGACCCTGATGTGGTCAAGTGGAAGACCGCGATCTGTATCATCAAGGTAGACGGAACCGGGTTTCACCGGCTTACCGATGGCACCCATACCGATTTCAATCAGACCTGGACCCGGGATGGAACCAATACCCCGATCTGGAATCGGCGCAACCCGCGCACCGGCGCATTCCGGGTGATGGCCAGCCGAGTGGGAGCCAAGCCGGGAGAGGAATACGCCCTCACTGGAAAGGACTATCACTCGTGGGCCTACACGACTCTCAAGGACGGGCGCATTTTCGTGGGGAGCAACCCTCCGGGGCAGCGGAGAGGCTACTTCCTCATGAAGCCAAACCGGAAGGGAGAGCCTCTTTTTGAGCGAGTCTCCTGCGCACTTGCCGAAGCGGGCACCCTTGACCGGGTGAGTGTTTCGCCGAGCGAAAAGAAGATCTGTTTTGAATATACCCGTGGCTTCAAGCGCAAGGTGCCCGGCCGGACGCTGTATCTTGCCGACTTTGATGCTGGCAAACGACTCATCAGTAACGCGAAGCCCTTTGCAAATGAGAAGGGCAAGCCGGTCTGGTTTGCCTACCCACGATGGACGCAGGATGAAACTGCGATCATGTATCACGCGGGCCGCAAACTTCTGCTCTATGCCCTCGCCGATGGGTCGACCCGTCAGGTGTCTGCAGATGACAAGGCCGACTATCGATATCCCCATGGGGAAGCCTCGCCGAAGTAGATGCAGACAGTTGGGTTCTCCCTGCAGGGTCTTCCTCCACTGCCTGCCGACAGCACGGACGGGAGTAATTATAATCGAGCAAAGATTCACGTCCTGATGGAGACTTCGGCGGAGAGAGAGGTTCTGAATGGTAAAGCTCTGTTCTCGAAGTGGACTTGGTCAGGGTCGATGGGAGGAACAAGCAGGTTTGTTTATCTGCGTGGTGATGCCGGCAGGTTGGGTGCTCCGAATTTATGCCATTCGAAGGAGAAGAGTATCTCCTGACTATTAAAGTCGAACCCCTGCAGGGCTCGGTCAGTGTTGTGCCGGCAAGTCTCGAGGTAAGGGGCGAGGCGCGGAAGGCCCGGTGATCCTGTCTTCCGTGGGAATCAATTTGAGGCACGATCTGCTGGAAGATAATGGAGCGGCACAGCAACCAGATGGATTCAGGGTTGGCTCAAGCCCGGGATTGCTCTAGCTTCCCGGCCCCTCTTAGCAGATAGCGCTGTCTTAAGCGGACTATAGAATTATGGAACCTGTTGACGTCGACAATCTTGTGCACTCCAGCTCGACTCCCGGCGAGTTCTGGAGCCGACTGGCTCAGATGTTGGCCGGATCGTGGGGGTTTTCGTCGCTGTTTGTCATACAGAGAACGCAGAAAGAGATTCGTCTTCTAGGCAAAAGTGATTCGGCCCGAATCGAGAATGTTCCCCAAGAGGTTCAACGCGCGGTGGCTCAAGGCCCAGTTGATAAGAGCTCACGAACGAGCCTTGGCGATGGGGTCTGGGTTACAATGCCAATCCGAATACCGGGAACTGAAGGGGGTTGCCTCCTTGGGTTGACCGACCAGAAATCAGAGAGTGATGAGAGCCGAATGGGGTTGACTGCCGAGATGGCGGTATCGGCTTTTCAGGCAACTGCGCACGCGAAGAAGCAAGCTGCATCACACGCGCGTTTGACAGAGGTCCTTGATGTAGGGATGCTCGTTAGTGAGGCTCCTCACTTTGATGAGGCCGCTATTCGCCTTTGTAATGAGGTGTCTCACCAGACAGGTGCGATGAGGGTCTCTCTGGGGTGGAAGCGTAATGAGCGGATCAAGTTGGTTGCAACGAATCACGGAGGGCGCATCCGAAATGATACGGAGTTGGCTGGTTCTCTCTCCCGGGCGATGGAGGAGGCCTTGCTCAACAACACCGAGGTCGGCTGCCCGCCCCTGAGCGAGGATGTGATCTCGCAGCAACACAAAACTCACTCGGAGAGCCAGGGAAACAGTCACCTGCTTTCCATGCCCTTACGGAACGGGTCCGAAGTTGTTGGAGTGCTGACGATCGAGCACCCCAATGAGGATGGGGTGGTTGCGCAGGATCAAATCGACGCTCTACGCGTCATCTTGGATCTTATTGCCCCTCACTTGGATGAGCTGCACCGGCGATCTGGTTGGATAGGGGCCCGGTGGTGGCGTAGTTGCCGGCGGGCGGTGAGAGGCCTTCTGGGATATCGGCACACAGGTTGGAAATTGGCGGGCGCTTTACTTCTGATTTTGCTGGTTGTCGCGTGCCTTGTTCAGGTCACCCACAAGGTAAAGGCTCCGTTCATTCTTAAGGCACAGTCCTCGGCAGTGCTCACGGCGCCGTTCGGCGGATATATCGAAAGAGTACACAAGAAAGTAGGGGAAAAGGTGAAGGAAGGAGATCTCCTCGTGGAGCTTGATCAACGGGAGCTGCTTTTGCAGCGTGCAGAATTGATTTCTCAGAGAGACCGGGAGCGAAGCGATGCGCGTCGTTACGAGGCCGAGGGGAAGCTTGCAGATATGAGGCTTGCACAGCTCGCGGCAGAACAGGCCGAGTCTAAATTGAGAATCGTTGATCATAGATTATCGCGGACAGAAATACGGGCTCCATTTGATGCTGTGATTGTCGAGGGGGACCTTGAAGAGCGCCTTGCCTCACCAACGCAGGCTGGTGAGGTCCTTCTGAGGGTGGTCGAGATCTCAGACACCTATGCAGATCTCCAAGTTGATGAGAGAGACATTCATTTCCTCGATGCCGGCATGGGAGGCAAGCTCGCGTTTACGAGCCGGCCGGATGAACGGTTTGAAGTGAGTGTCCAAAAGTTTGAGCCGGTAGCGCAGGTTGAGGAAAGTGGGACAACCTTCCGTGTTCGAGTAATGGTGGACGGTCAATCGCAAGACTGGTGGAGGCCAGGAATGACAGGGACCTGCAAGATTAATGCGGAACGCCGTTCTCTCGC
>DFWB01000174.1:4580-13660 GCA_002380675.1 Akkermansiaceae bacterium UBA4145 | reverse complement strand
GATCGATATGTCAGAGTATATGGAGAAGCATTCCGTCTCCCGCCTCATTGGTGCTCCGCCGGGATATGTAGGTTATGAGGAGGGAGGCCAGTTAAGCGAACACGTGAGGAGAAACCCCTACTCGATTATTCTACTCGATGAGATCGAGAAAGCGCATCCGGAGGTATTCAATGTCCTCCTGCAGGTTCTTGATGATGGACGTGTCACTGACGGACAGGGCCGTACAGTAGACTTTCGCAACACTGTTCTGATCATGACTTCGAATATCGGCGGTGATATACTTGCGGGAGAGGGAAATTCCGAACAGCAGGAGGCTGGAGTTATGGAAGCTCTTCGCAGCCATTTCCGTCCGGAGTTTCTTAACCGGGTCGATGAAACAGTGTTATTCCAACGTCTCGGTAGGAGGGAGTTACAGAGAATTGTACGTCTGCAGTTGGAACGGGTAGAGGCACGATTACGCGGGAAGGGGCTTCGTCTGCGGATCAGTAAGGAGTCAGAGGATTTTCTTGCGGATGCAGGGTATGATCCCGTTTACGGAGCAAGACCGCTCAAGAGGGCCATTCAGAAGCATCTTCTCGACCCTCTTAGTTTACAGGTTCTTGAGGGTGTTTTTGCGGAAGGCGACACGGTCGAGGTAAAAATGAGAAATGGGGAGATTGTCTGTCAGCTCGCTCAGAAGCGAGCGGCTTGATACGGTTCGGCTTACTCGTTCAGAATAAGGGAGAGCTGAGGGTCATCTGACGAAGAGTGATGGAGCGGTCGCCCTCATGGGCTGGGCAGGCTGGGGCCTGATCGCGGTTTGCGCGTAGGCCTTTGAGTTGAGGAGGGACGTCGGGAGTGATGCCGATAAGAGAAAGCGCAAGGGAAGGGCCCGACGTCCATGCCAGAGTGATTTCAAGGCCGTCCTCCGGGACTCCTCGGAAGAGCAGGGACTGCTGGCCATTAACATCCGGCTCGGGTAAAGGGATATCCATGCCAAGCGCGGTGACCCTAGAGAGTCCTTCCGCCTGATGAATCCTGATCTGAATTTCCTGGGATACGATAGTTGGGCGAAGACGGATTGTTGCGCGGTGGGACTGCTTCGTAGTATTCCATTTCAGGAGCTCAAGATCAGGGCTGGCTAGCTTCGCCTTAGGGGCGGTGAAGAGAGAGGAGCCCAAGGGATAAGGAATCTCATCAGCGTCGGGGAACGGGTCGAGGGTTCTGGTCAGCGTCGGAGGAATGTCTCCCTCCCAAGTTGATAATGCGATCTGGGCATCGTTTCGGTGAGAGGCTTCAAAGTAGGTCAGATTGATCTGCTGTGGCGCATCCGGGCTGAAGCAGGGCGATTGCAGTGCGGCGTATCCGGCCCCGATAGCTCCCGCGAGCAGAAGAAAACTAAGGCCCACAATAAGGGGTCTTGCGACGGAGGAGATAAGTGGGGTGAGTGGAAGGAGTAGGAGAACTACAAGAAATGAGATTAATGGTGGAGCGGCGAATACCCCGAGAGCGGGTGGAAGAAATTTAATGAAGGGAACTACGACGAGAGAGGTGGCTGCTGCGAGAAGGAGGCAGCAGGCAGGAAGGAGAAGGCGTGGCCTCCGATTATTCCCGGCAAGCAGAAACGATGCGAGAGAGGCCATGAAGGCTGGGAGTATGAGAACATAAGAGAACCCCTCCGCCATGAGGCTCAGGATCAGAGAGCCGAGGGCGAGAGCGATTCCGTGGAGGAAATAGAAGATGATTGGATCGGTCCGAATGATTACGACAATTGACAGGGTAGACATTGCAGCGACCAGGGAGGGCACAAGGAGGTCGAAATGAAAGCGATCTGGCCATGGTGTTGGGGTCGAATCAAGGTGTTGGAGGGTTGTGGCTGAGAGCCAGCCGACGATCACCCCAAGCAGTACGATCAGCGCCCAGCAAACTCCTCCACGGAGGAGTTCTTGTGTTTGCCAGCAATGAGCGTTACCGGCGAATAGAAAGGAGAGGGCGATGGAGAGTAGAATGGCTCCAGCAAGCCAGGGAGAGCGCCCTGCAGGCCACGAGAGGATGAAGTGAGCTCCGAGATCGGTGTAGATCGCATCCCTGCGGGAAGAAGGATCGGTCCACTCCGAGAGCAGGAGTTGACGGGTCATTGCGAGAGCATGGTTCCCCTGATGTTGAAGGCTGCCAAGGTCGAGGTTCCCGGTGTCGTCGAGGGGGGTATGATACTGCTTTGGGTTGCCAATGAAGGCAAAGTTGAGTCCGCTCAGACCCCTCTTCATGAAGACGGTAAGGTCGGAGGAGTTAGGCATGGCGCGATAAATTGAGACGTAGGCGGAGCTGCTCATCGGGCGATCAAGTCCTTGCGCCATTTGTTCAACAAGCCATGAATTTCCCTCTGAGGTTTCGAACATGAGGCTGCCGCCGGAGTTGCCCCGGGCTTCCAGATTTATCACGACGCCTATCTGATCTGCGATTTCGTTAAAGCGAACAAATCCCCGAGCACCCACGAGGCCAACTTCCTCCCCGTCAGTGAAAAGTAGAAAGACAGGACGGGCGAGGGGTGTTTCCCTCATCAGAATAGAGGCGATTTCTATGAGTGATGCTACTGCTGCAGCGTCATCGCTAGCGCCTGGACCTGCAGCGACAGAGTCGTAGTGGCAGGCGAGGAGAATGGCGGGGAGATCCGGATTTGAAGAGGGTAATTCGACAAGCAGATTCCGGGCGAGGGCGAGGCTAGTACCCTTGGTAGAGCTTCTACTAGAGACCCAATGGTCATTTTGTATGGGATCAAGCCCAAGGTCTTTGAATTCCTTAAGAATTCTGGAGCGGACCCTGTCATTGGCAGGTGAGCCGAGGGGATGAGGGTCGGCCTGTGGAAGAATAGCCTGCAGGCGCTCGAATGCCCGTTCTCCGGAAAAGGCATGGGAGGGGACCTCAACGCCGACGATGGGGGGCGGGTCATATCTGATTGAGAGGTAACCCCCAAACACAAGAAGCAGGAGGATTACTGCAGCCAGCGTGATCTTTGGATGATCCGCCGGGGCCCATCCTGAGATAGATCGGGAGCGACGTTCGGAATCCATCTTGGAACTATATCCTCGCAGGGTCACAGACAGGGTCGATGCGGAAGTTTTTTTAGAATAGTAAGGGATATAGGTTAAAAATCTCCTTCGGCCTTGTTCCCACGAGTGGGAGTTGTCAGCCTTCAAAAATGAAGGTTTTCCCCGGCTGCGTTCGCCGATCACTGCTCCTCGTTGCCGTTCTCCTCCTCGGTAACGGAATTGTTCTCGCTCAGGAGACGGAGACGAATTCTCTGTCTCCGGTTGCTGAGGTTGGATTGGCAGAAGAAGCCACGCCAGCGGTAGAGGAGAGTGAATCGGTCGACGAGCTCATCAACAAGGGATTCGGTGTAGCAACTGGCTGGTTCGTGAAGGCCATTTTTTCTTCCATCCGAATCGCAGATTATGACGTTCTCTGGGTCATTCTCTGGTTGGCTGCAGCAGGAATCGTCTTCACGGCGGTATTCAAAGCAGTCAATATACGGGCTTTCCCCCTCGCCCTGCGAACAGTCAGGGGGAAATACAGTGGGCCTGACGATCCTGGGAATATCTCGCACTTTCAGGCACTTGCGACTGCAGTCTCGGGAACGGTTGGCCTTGGGAACATCGCCGGAGTTGCGATTGGTATTTCCATCGCTGGTCCGGGAGTTGCGTTCTGGCTCTTTCTCAGTGGATTTCTGGGAATGGCTACCAAGTTCGCTGAGTGCACTCTTGGAGTAAAATATAGGAGTATCGATGGAGAGGGTCATGTCCAGGGCGGACCCATGTATTACCTGAAGCGAGGAATGGCGGAGCGTGGACTAGGTCCGGTTGGCGCCATCCTTGCGGTGTTCTTTGCGATCTTCTGTGTCTTCGCTTCTTTCGGAGGTGGAAACATCTTTCAGGTGAACCAAGTCACCCAGCAACTTATCAATGTTACCGGGGAGGAAAGTTTCTTCGCCTCGAATCAGTGGGTTTTCGGCCTGATGATGGCACTGGTAACAGCACTCGTGATTATTGGAGGGATTAGATCAATCGCCAAGGTAACCTCGAAACTGGTCCCAACGATGTGCGTGATTTACATTCTGAGTGCTCTCCTCGTGCTTGTCGTAAACGCCGAGGCGATTCCCGGAGCGATAGGCATGATCGTAACCGAGGCGTTTCAGCCTCGTGCTGCGGTGACGGGTGGTATTCTGGCAGCGTTTATATGGGGGATGCGCCGGGCTACGTTTTCTAATGAGGCGGGAATCGGATCTGCACCTATTGCGCATTCTGCAGCCCGGACACGCAAGCCGGCATCGGAGGGGGTGGTAGCGCTCCTCGAGCCCTTCGTGGATACGGTGATTGTGTGCACGATGACTTCCCTCGTCATCGTCACAACGATGCAGTTCGATGGCGACACAGCGAACTTTACGGTAAACGGACAGGCCTTCGAACTGGGCCGAGGTACGAACAACAGTTCCTCGTTTGGAATTGGTCTCACCTCTGCCGCTTTCGAAACCGTGAACTCCGGATTCAGGTATCTTCTCTTTGTTTGCGTCCTTCTGTTTGCGTTTTCCACTCTGGTGACATGGAGTTATTATGGTCTGCAGGCTTGGCAATACCTCTTTGGAAAGAATCAGATTCTCGAGCTTACCTATAAGACAGTCTTCTGCCTTATAATTATCGCTGGAGCCTCGGCTAACGTCGGTAATGCGGTCGACTTCTCGGACGCGGCCTTGTTTGCAATGAGTATCCCGAATCTTATTGGAGTCTATTTTATGATTCCGATTATCAGGAGGGAATACGCCAAGTTCCAACATTTTGCCGATAGGGTTGATAAGGGATCGTCCCTGGAGGAAGCGGATGCCTCCGCGGAAAAGGCCTTTCCGGGCCAGTAAAGAGGGGTAAGCTGATTCGATGGCGCGCAAATACACTCTGGAGCGTCCGACCACCAGTGGTGCGTCCGGGATTGATTTTGCTGAGGATTTGAACGAACAGCAGTTCGCAGCGGTTTCTTCTCCGCCCGGACCGTCCCTTGTGATTGCAGGGGCAGGTTCTGGTAAGACCCGAACCCTGACTTATCGAGTCGCCTATCTCCTCGATCGTGGAATCGAGCCTCGGAATATTCTCCTTCTGACCTTCACCAATAAAGCTTCCAAGGAGATGCTCGAGCGAGTCAGGTCGTTGGTTCCCCGGGATGTAAGTGAAATGTGGGGAGGGACGTTCCACTCGGTTGGCAATCGGATTCTAAGGCGGCACGCGGAGGAAATCGGATTTACGAAATCGTTTTCGATCATGGACCGGGATGACCAGAAGTCATTGATGAATACGGTGATCGCTGAGTGTGAGATCGATACTACGGCGAGACGTTTTCCCAAGCCGGATGTTCTCATCTCGATTTTCAGTTTGATTGAGAACACGGGAATTTCCCTCGAGGAGCTTCTGGAAGATCGCTATCCCTACTTTGAAGAGTGGGCCGAGGAGATCGCAAGAGTGGAGGCGCGCTATCGTGTCAAGAAGCGCCAGATTAACTCCATGGACTTTGATGATCTTCTCGTGCTGACTCTAAAGCTTCTGCAGGAAAACGAGGAATTACGTGGGCTCTACCAGAAGCGTTTCCAGTATGTACTCGTAGACGAGTTTCAGGATACGAACCATGTGCAAAGTGAACTAGTGGATCTTTTAGTCGGAGAGGGCCAGAGCCTCATGGTGGTAGGAGATGATGCCCAGTCGATTTACTCGTGGAGGGGCGCAGACATGGATAACATTCTGAGCTTTCCTGAGCGTTATCCGGAGGCGCAGGTCTACCGGATCGAGAAGAATTATCGCAGCGTGCCAGAGATTCTCGAGCTCTCGAACTCGGCCATAAAAGCTAACCGTCATCGCTTCGAAAAGGACTTGGAGGCAGCGCGGGAGGGGGGGGCGATGATGCCGGCCTTGGTGTCGTTGGAGGACCCCAATTCGCAGGCTCAGTTTGTAGCCCAGCGTATTCTCGAGTTGCGGGAGGAGGGGGTGGAGCTTGAGGAAATCGCAGTCCTCTACCGGGCTCATCATCAGAGTATGACTCTTCAGATGGAGCTAAGGAATCGGGGTATTCCTTTCCAGATTACCAGTGGTCTGCGCTTCTTCGAACAAGCTCATATCAAGGATGTCGCAGCTTTCATGCGTTTTGTGACCAATCGCCGCGATGAAGTGAGTTTCAAACGAATGGTCTGCCTGCTCCCCGGAATTGGAGCAAAGGGTGCCAGCAAATTATGGAAAGGGTGGGCGGCAACCCCTCACGCTACGGCAGAGAATCCTCCTGCGGCTTTTTCTGATATTCTTGGAGATCTTCCGGTTCCCAAGAAGTCGGCATCCCATTGGGAGCAGCTGGGACACACTCTTGATGAGCTAGTCAGTGCGGATGGATTTGCGAGACCTGCCGAAATGATCTTTAGTGTCCTAGAGGGGGTTTACGACGAAGTCATGCGTGAGTCGTTTGATAATTACGAACACCGACGCTCGGACCTCGAGGAATTGATGAGTTATGCGGATCGATTCGACGATGTGCTTGAATGCCTCGCCCAGCTCTCCCTCATGTCGGCAGTGGATGGCGATCCAAGTGGCAGTAAGGCTGAGGTAGATGCTGAGCAGGTTGTGCTCTCCTCTGTTCATCAGGCAAAGGGGCTTGAGTGGAGAGTCGTTTTTGTGATCTCCCTGACAGATGGAATGTTTCCAAACGGGAGAGTGCTTGATGCGGATGATGAGTATATGCTTGAAGAAGAGCGCCGGCTTTTCTACGTGGCGATCACGAGGGCAAAGGATGAGCTTTATCTCACTTATCCGCAGATCAATCCCAAGAGTTACTCTGGCGAGGTTATTCAGAGGCCTTCCCGCTTCCTCGATGATTGTCCTGCCGAATTGATGGAGGAGTGGCAAGTTTCAGGCGAGTGGTAAAAGGAACCTTTCTCAGCAGCTCCTTCCGCCATCGGGAAGAGTTTCGGTGGATCCGGACAGATCTTCAATTACACCCCGGGCACGAGGCCACGCGGATTTCGCTTCCAGAATGATCCAGAGTTGTAGAGCGATAGTCGCTAGTCCCATAACCGCGAGGAGGAATTGAGAGTTCTGGAAAAATTCATAGACTTTGATCGCCATTGCGATTCCGGGGAGGATGAGCATGACTATAGTAGGGGGAATAATAAACCAGACAGGCAGGGAGCGACGCCATAACCAGAAGGTAATTACAAGGAAGGCTAGGCCAGCGAGGAGCTGGTTAGTGGCCCCGAAGAGTGGCCAGAGAATCAGTCCGCCTTTTCCGGCAGAGTTGAGGGTCCAAGCCACCTCTGGTGGGGGAAGGGCTGCGAGAGCGCCGGCAAGAATAATGGCAAAGATGGTGGCTCCATGCTTGTTGGTAAGAATGAAGAGTGGATGGCGGGAAGGTCCAGATACTTTCCTTGGAACAAAGGTGGAAGCCAGTTCCTGCACCACGTAACGTTGCAGTCGGCAGGCGGTGTCGAGGGTCGTGGCAGCAAAGGAGGCGACGAAGACACCCATGAGTGCGATCGCGAAGGGGGCCGAAAGTCCGAGAGCGACCAGGAAGTTCGCGGCCCCTTCCACGAAAGCCCCGACTTTTGCTCCGAGACTCCCGGCTGCTGCCCAGGAATCATAGCGGGCGTCATAGGCGTCACTGCCCACGAGGATCCCGTCTGCTCCTTTGGTCCCCAGTCCGAGACCTGCAACGCAAGCTAGGATAACAAGGGTAGCGAGGAATCCTTCAGTAAGCATCGATCCGTAGCCCACGAACTGGGCGTCGGATTCGGATTTCACCTGCTTGGAGGATGTTCCTGACGAGACGAGGCAGTGGAACCCAGAGATGGCTCCGCAGGCGATGGTGATGAAGAGGAAGGGGAAGATCCAGGGAGCTCCTTCAGGAGCTGCCCGAAAGGCTGGGGCTACGATCTCAAGACTCTGGCGATCGCCTCCCGGGGTGATGGGCGCCCCTCCGATGAGGCCGGCCACCACGAGACCAATCACGATGAGCCCGAGAGCGGAGATGAGCTGAAGAGAGTTGATGAAGTCGCGAGGCTGAAGAAGGGCCCAGACTGGCAGGACGGACGCAATGTAGGAGTAAAGGAGAAGGATTGCTACCCACGCTATGGTCGGAATTCCGTCGATGACTCCGGGTTCGCCTCCGAGCAGTTCGTTGAAGGCCCCGAGAACGCCCACGTTTCCGTAGAAGATCGTGAGATACATCAGGCCCAGGGTGATGATGGAGGGGATAAGAATGTTGACGCCTCGCCGGTGCAAATAGACTCCGATTAGAACGGCGAGTGGAATCTGGATAAGGCAGGGGAAAATCGACTGTGGGTAGAGATCCCACACACTGGCAATCACCAGTCCAAAGATCGCCAGGACAATCGTCAGGGAGAGGAAGAGCACCGAGAGAAAGAGGAGACGGGTGCGTTTACTGAGGACTCTTCCTGCAATATCTCCCACGGTCTGGCCCCGGTTGCGGATCGAGACTACGAGAGCTCCAAAATCGTGGACCGCGCCGATCAGAATGGATCCGAAGAGAACCCAGAGGAGAGCTGGTACCCAGCCCCAGATGACGGCGAGGGCGGGGCCGACGATCGGTCCGGTTCCTGCAATACTGGTAAAGTGATGGCCAAAGATGACGCCCTTACGAGTAGGAACGTAGTCGTTGCCATCCTCCATTTCTACAGAAGGAACTCGAGCTTCCGGGTTTAGTTTGAAGATCTTCCGAGCCAGAAATTTCCCGTAGGTGTGGTAGGCGATAAGGTAAAAGACGAGAGCGCCCAGAGCGATGGCAAGAGTCTGCATGGTCGAGAATGTTCAGGGGGCTGAGAATACGGACGACACACAGGCAGAAGTTCACTGGCCTGACTTGTCTGCATCAGGTTGGGCGGGAGAGAGAGCATCAAATACCGGCCCTGGGACGTAACGCCGCACGGTGTCTTCCCATCCCTCCGGACCGATTAGTCCCTTGACCATACTGGAGCTGAGCTCAGCGATATCACGGGGAGGCATCAGGAAAATCGTTGTTATTTCTGGAGCGAGGTCAGCATTAATATGCCGCATCACGCGCTCATA
>DFWB01000174.1:0-4530 GCA_002380675.1 Akkermansiaceae bacterium UBA4145 | reverse complement strand
TGCATGGTCGGAGAGGTTCAGGAGGTGAAGAATACAGCCGGCAAACGGTCAGAAGTTCACCGGTCTGACTTGTCTGGATCACAGTGTGCGGGAGAGAGAGCATCAAATACAGGTTCAGGCACATAGCGCCGAACTGTGTCTTCCCACCCATCCGGTCCGATCAATCCCTTTACCATGCTTGAGCTAAGCTCTGCTATATCGCGGGGAGGCATCAGGAAAATGGTTGTTATTTCTGGAGCAAGGTCAGCATTGATGTGACGCATCACACGCTCATATTCGTAATCATCGCCAGTCCTTACGCCGCGAAGGATGTAAGCCGCTTTTTTCTGCTTGGCGTAATCTACCAGATAGCGGTTGTCGAAGTGCGAGATCTCAAGGCGTTCACAGGAGGGGACTGAAGCTTTCAGTAGCTTAAGCCGTTGCTCGACGCTGAAGCTGTAGTGCTTTCCGGGATTGGTTCCGATGGCAACGATCAGGCGGTCGAACAATTCTAATCCGCGTTGGATCATCCAGAGGTGACCGTTGGTTGGAGGATCAAAACTCCCTGCGTAAACAGCCGTGTGCATGATGTTACTGGCCTACCGGTCGGAGATCTTAAATGTTCCGCCGGATTATGGCAGTCCGCTTCAGCATCTTGATCCATTCATCATAGCGAACCGAGCGTTTTTCCATCTCGACCTCCTTGCGCATCCGCTCGCGCATTTCCGTATCGAGTGCGGGAGTTGGTCCCGGGCTGATCTTGACGATTTTCACGATGGTAAAGCCGATCCTGTCCTTAAGCGGGCCAACAATATCCCCTTTGGAAGCCTCGAAAATGATATCAGCAAAGCCCACTTCCAGGTCCGAGCGCAAGGTGTCTTGCCAGAGGCCGCCCTTGTCAGCAAAAGCTCCTGATGAGTGTGTTTCGGCAGTAGAAGCGAAGTCTGCTCCGCCCCGAACTTCTTCGGCAAGCCTTTCAGCAAGGGCGAGTTGTTCCTGCTGGGTGGCAACCGGGTTTTCCTGATTGATCGCGGGAATGTAAATTTTGCGGAAAGTAATCTTGTCCTCGGTCTGATCGCGCAAATCTGCTGCACGTTGCTTGAAGCGTGAAATGATCTCGCTCTCAGTAGCAGGCGCAACATCCTTGAACTGTTCCCGTTTGAAGGACTGAACCAGAATCTTTTCCTGTTGCGACCGCTCGAATTCCCGCCGGGTCATTCTTGTTGACTGGAGATACTTCCGGAATTCTTGTTCGTCGCCTTCGAAATTGATTCGGACAAATCGTTCGACATCCTGTTTTACGATGTATTCGGGGATTTGAAGCTTGCGCTCTTCGAGGTTGCTCAGGACCAGTTTGTGTTCAATGAGCTCTTCCAGGACTTCGTCTCTAGCCTCTGCGAAGGCCTGCTGGAACTTTTCCCCACGACGAGGATATTTCGCGAGTAGCGAGGAGATGGTGGGGGCAAGCTGCTGCTCAACCTCCCTCGTGCTTATCATCTTGCCATTGACAGTGGCTGCGGTTTTCAGGAGTGGGACAGGGGTGGCTGTCAGAGGAAACGTCAGGAGTGCGATAAAGAAGAAAATAGTTTTCATGGTCGGTTGAGGGACTCTAACCACTCGATTGCCTCGGAAAGCATACTGCCCGGATGCTTTGACCTCAAGCGGGGAAACTGGCGGTTATCGACCATAAGGAATCCTCCGTTACGCTGGACCATGAGGCGATCTCCACGGATCTCGACAGTTTCCACGCTTGCCATTGTAGCCTCAAATCTAAGTCGGGTGACTTTAATAAGATTTCTCGCGGGCTGTGGTAATGGGCCATAACGATCCTGGAGTCTTGATTCAAAGGCGTGCAGCTCTTCCAGAGAGGTGAGGCTGGCCATCTCTCGGTAGGCCGCGACACGGGCCTTGGAATCCTGAATGTATTCTGCGGGGAAATACGCCGGAAGCTTCTCATCATCAACTTCTTGGTATTGGGATTCGGAGAAGACAATAAAGTCCGCCCGAAAGACTACGTCGACCCTTCGGCGAACCTTATGGCCGCTCAGCTGCTCGACAGATTGTCGTAGCAGCTGGCAGTAGAGGTCGAAGCCTACAGCGGCCATATGGCCCGATTGCTTCGTGCCGAGCAAATTGCCAGCGCCGCGGATTTCGAGATCGCGCATGGCAATCTTGAAGCCCGATCCCAATGCGGTATATTGTTTGATCGCGCTCACTCGTTTTTTCGCATCGCCCGTAGAGATCTGGTCTCGCGGCAGCATGAGGATGGCGTAGGCTCGTCTGTCAGCCCTGCCGACCCTGCCTCTCAGTTGGTAGAGGTCCGCGAGCCCAAAACGATCTGCCCGGTCGATCATGATGGTATTGGCGTTAGGAATATCAATTCCGCTTTCGATAATGGTGGTGGAGAGGAGAACATCCGCTTTCCCCTCGACGAACGTATGCATGACATCCTCGAGGTCCTCCCGGGCCATTTGGCCGTGGCCAATCAGAATCCGGGCTTCGGGAACCAGTTCGAGCAGACGCTTTCGTATAATTTCAATACTCTGAACCCGGTTATGGAGAAAGAAAACTTGTCCGCCGCGCTCCAACTCCCTGCGAATGCAGTCCCGTATGACACGTTCGTCGTAGGAGCAGACCGATGTGTGAACCGGGATACGGTTCGGCGGAGGAGTGTCGATTGTGGACATGTCGCGAACGCCCATCAGAGATAGGTAGAGCGTGCGAGGGATCGGAGTGGCCGAGAGAGAAAGGAGATCAACCTGATGGAAGCGTTCCTTGAATTGCTCCTTGTGCTTAACACCGAACCGCTGCTCTTCGTCAACGATTGCGAGTCCGAGATTATGAAAGACGATGTCCCCGGAGAGAAGGCGGTGAGTGCCGATCACGATATCCACACTCCCTTCCGCCACGCCTCGGATGGTGTCGGTGATTTCGCCAGGTTTGCGAAAGCGACTAAGGAGGTCAATGCGGATGGGGAAGTCGCTCATTCGCTCACGGAATGTTCGCCAATGCTGTTCGGCCAGTACCGTGGTCGGGACGAGCATAGCGACCTGAGAGCCTCCCGTGACCGCCTTGAAGGCCGCTCGAATGGCAACCTCGGTTTTGCCGAAGCCGACGTCGCCGCAGATGAGGCGATCCATAGGCTGAGTGGACTCCATGTCCGCTTTGGTTTCCGAGATGGCCTGAGCTTGGTCGGCTGTTTCGGTAAATGGAAAGGAGTTCTCGAATTCCCACATCCACCGACTGTCTGCGGGGTGTGCATATCCTTGTTTAGAGTCCCGCTCGGCGTGTGTTCGGAGAAGTCGAGCGGCATAGTCCATGATCGCTGTTTCTGCGGATTTGCGGACTTTTCCCCACCGGCCATCGCCTAACCGGCTCAGGGCAGGGGTCTTGCCTCCCACTCCGACATATCGGGAAATGAGGTGGGAGTGGTCGATAGGCACATGCAGAGTGCTCTCGTCCCGATATTCAATGGAAAGCTCCTCCTCCCCGTTCTCTCCGTCTGTCAAACCACGAAAGCGCCCGATTCCGTAGTCCGCATGGACAACAAGATCGCCCTCGTTGAGTTGATCCAGTTCGGTAGCTGCGGCATGAGAGCGCACCTTCTCGAGGCGGCGGAGGCGGTTGTTTCCTCCGGAAGGTTGCGGACGGCCGAGTAGTTCTCCCAGAGAAAGAACCGCCATCTTTGCGGAGCGTAGAACGAAACCCTCTGGAATCGAGAGGTCGAGGAAACGATAGTTGCTTTCCGGAAGTTGAGTTCCGGCTAGTTCGCGAAAACGTTCACGTTCGCCCTCGGATCCCGCTGCAATATAAATGGTCCATTGCTCTGCAAGCCATTGGTTGATGTGATAGAATACAGTGTTCTGCTGTGCTTCTTGGAGTATGAAGTCGCCGGCATTGAAGTGGGCAAAGGGAGTGCCGTAAGCTTCTACCATGAGAGCTCCGCCGGAGGGGTTGTCAGTAAAAACCATGTCCGCGTTTTTGATTCCTTCTTCAAGCGCGATGATGGTGTCACCTTTAAAGAGCCAGTCGCAGATCCTGTTCTCCATTATCGGAGGGGTAAGGATCAGCTCTGCATGATCGAGTCGGCGGATAGAGGTCTGCGAATCGAGATCAAATTCACGAAGAGAGTCTAGCTGCAGGTCAAAAAACTCGAGGCGCAGCGGGTCGGCTGCCTGAGTGGGGAATACATCAAGAATTCCTCCTCGCCGGGCAAACTGTTGACGAGCGTGGACCTGGGACACTTGCTCAAGTCCGGCTGCCAGGAATTGCTGCTGCAAGGAGTCAGGAGCGCACTCCTGCCCTGTCCGCAGATGAAGGAGAGAAGATTCCAGTTGAAGCGGCGCAGGGGCCGGATGGGACAGAGCGTCAGCGGAAGCGACAATGATTTTCTTGGCGGAGTCTTCACGACATTTGCCAAGTTGCTGAAATGCGGCAAGGCGCTCGGCGTCGGGTTCGGGGTCGAGGATTTGAGCGTCAAGGATACCTGAGGGAGGGTCTGGAATGCCCACCACCTTCTGGCCCCAGGCTGCCAGTTCGGAGGAGATTCGC
>DFWB01000126.1:5287-5633 GCA_002380675.1 Akkermansiaceae bacterium UBA4145 | reverse complement strand
CCGCTATCGGCAAAGAGATCGCTGAGGTCTTCGATTTGGATTCCAAATCGGCGATCCGGTTTGTCAGATCCAAACTGATTCATGGCGTCATGCCATGTCATACGCTCGAAAGGGGTGGGTATATCGGCGTCACGGCCTGCCTTGAACATGGCAGAGAGGCAGCCCTCCATAAGTTCTATGATTTCTTCCTGATCAGTGAAGGAGCCCTCAACATCAACTTGAGTGAATTCGGGTTGCCGGTCGGCCCTTAGGTCCTCGTCCCTGAAGCAGCGGGCTACCTGAAAGTACCGCTCAACCCCGGCAACCATCAGGAGCTGCTTGTATTGCTGTGGCGCTTGTGGAAGAG
>DFWB01000126.1:0-4975 GCA_002380675.1 Akkermansiaceae bacterium UBA4145 | reverse complement strand
TGGCGCTTGTGGAAGAGCATAAAAGGATCCTGGGTGCATTCGGGATGGGACCAGAAAGTCCCGTGCGCCCTCGGGGGTGGATTTGGAAAGAATCGGGGTTTCCACCTCTATAAATCCATGAGAATCCAAGTAGTCACGGGCCGCTTTGGTGACTCGGTGACGGATACGTAGGTTCTGATTCATCCGGGGGCGCCGGAGATCAAGGAATCTGTGACTGAGCCTGAGGTCCTCATTGGAGAGTTCCTTGTCCAGTTGGAACGGAAGGACCTTTGCCTTGTTGACGATAGTGAGAGCCGTGGCCGCCACCTCAATGTCACCTGTAGGAAGCTCAGGATTTACGGTGCTGTTGCCATCGATTTCCGGCCTTGGTTCTACCTTGCCAGTTACCTCGACGACATCTTCCGCTCGGAGAGAGTGTGAGGCCTTGGCAGACTCGGAGGACTCCTCCGGACGGAATACGCACTGGGTGAGTCCCTCGCGGTCCCGTAAATCAATAAAAATAACCCCACCATGATCTCGTGATGAATTGACCCATCCGGTAAGAGTCACTGTTTCTCCCTGATTTTCGGCCCGTAGTTCGTTGCAATGGTGTGTTCTCATTGAGGTTCGGTTATGAGTGTCTTCTTTCTTAGAGCTCGGATGACCCGATTGGCTATGCAAGTAAAGGTCCATCAGGCGCCTCGAGACGCGCCTTGATGACATCGATAGTATTGCTTCCAGCCGGAATTGTTTCCTCGGTTCGGCTATTAAGATTTTTGAGTTTGAGATCGGGGAACTCGCTTCCAACCACTAGAGCGAATCGCGCAAGAGTATGATCGGCAGCTTTGAATTGTTTGTTGATCTTCACAGGAGAAAGGGGCCAATCCGCTGCCAGACCGCTGTCTCGAATCGCGTGACCCAGAGACAGGGCGTTCGAACGCTTTGATTCATCCGCAATTACGATATAGACTTCACAGGTTGCCTGCGTCTGAAGCCATGCCTGATATTGGAGTAGTGCGGCAGGAACTTCCTTAATCAGCTCCGAAATCACACAGTCTCCCATCGCGTAGCCCGTTGCGGCGAGGTCCGAGGAGCCGTCAGTTACAATAGAAACAAGAGTGTCGTAGCGCCCACCTCCAGCGACTGACCGAAGGTTCTTCCCTGAGTCAAAAACCTCAAAGACGACCCCCGTGTAATAGGCCAGTCCTCGAACAATCGAGAGGTCGACCTCAACGAATTTGTCGAGATTACGAGCTCTGAGATCTTTGAGAACTTCAGACAGATTTTCCGAGCAGGAGTCCCCTGCAGACGAGATGAAATTGCGCACTGTTTCCAAGTCGACGGAGAAAGGCTTTAGCTTTTCCTGTATCTTGTCGGCCGGATCTCGCTCGATTTTATCGACAATCTGAAGGAAAGAATCGAGGTCCGAGGGAGCAATTCCGTGACCTTGAGCGAAGTGGATCCACGCCTGACGATCCGATAGACGAATTGAGAAGTCATCCTCGCCGAATCCAAGTTCACGCATGACATCAATTGACAAGGCGATGAGCTCAGCATCTGCCGCCGGAGAGGCTTCCCCGAGAATGTCCGCATTAAACTGATAAAATTCGCGTAGACGTCCTCGCTGGGGTTTTTCGTATCGGAAGCATCGTCCTATTTCAAACCACTTCAAGGGCTTGGGGTAGTCTCTCTGCTGCCCAGCAGAGATTCGGGCGAGGGAGGCAGTTAACTCCGGACGAAGGACAACGTCTCTTCCTCCCTTGTCCTCGAAGCGAAAGAGTTGTTCACCTAGCTCTCCACCCGATTTCCTGAGGTAGAGATCCGCCGACTCCAAAATAGGGCCTTCGTATTCGGAAAACCCATAGCGCTTGGCGACCCGTTTCCAGATCTCGAACAAATAGCGGGACTGGAGACGTTCGCGAGGTGGGAAGTCCCTGAAACCGGGCAGGGGTTGGTTGTTACTTGCCATTGGCTGAGAGGCGGGCGGGGAGGATAGGGAGGTTAAGTCCGTTGTCGAGAAGCGACGCGCGAATTTGCCCTGTAAATTGCGGTTTTATGGCTGAAGAGGCCTTAATGGGTCTTCTCTCTCTTCCTGTGCCTTGCTAACGGGCGAGAGTGGAATCAAAGGGCCGAATCATCCGTGGGCTAGAGTCTATTTTCTAAAGAGGGGAATTTGGAATTGGCAAACGGAGGGTCAAGACCCTGAATTCACGCATCAGTGTAGAATCCTACCAGATCCTGCTATATTACCTCTACCGGCCTCTCGAGGACTCGGCAGGTTATCTGGCCGAGCATTTGGAACTGTGTGAGGCGCTGGAATTGCGGGGTCGCATTCTGATTGCCGATGAGGGACTGAATGGGACTGTTTCGGGGCAACGGGAAATGACCGAAACCTATATGAAGGTTCTGAATGAGGACCCCAGGACGGAGGGTATTCAATTCAAGGTGGATCCTGCTTCGGGACATGCCTTTCCCAAGCTAAGTATCAAACGGCGTGACGAAGTGGTGACCCTGGATCTCGGAAAGGACGATTTTTCGCCCGATGAAACTACCGGAGAGTATCTCACTCCGGCGCAGTGGCGAGATTTGATGAGGGACGATAACACCGTTCTGGTAGATGCCCGAAACCAATATGAGTGGGAACTAGGGCATTTCGAAGGGGCCCTTTTGCCGCCGGTTGAAAATTTTCGTGAGCTGCCGGGCTGGGTGAGAGAAAATCGGAATCGGCTAGAAGGGAAAAAAATAATGACTTACTGCACCGGAGGGATCCGTTGTGAAAAGTTCAGCGGGTTCCTTCTGCGGGAGGGATTCTCCGACGTGTGCCAACTTGATGGAGGAATCGTATCGTATGGAAAAGAGGCAGGGGTCGAAGGGGAGGGTTTCGCGGGTAAGTGCTATGTATTCGATCAAAGAATAGCGGTAGAGGTGAATCATACTGCTGGGGCAACAGTGGTATCTCGATGCCTGCATTGTGGTGAAGCTTCGGACCGTTATGTCAATTGCAGTTGGAGCCGTTGCAATCGCCAGCATTTCTGTTGTGCCTCCTGCGAGAGAGACCAGTTCCGTTTCTGTAGCTCAGTATGCGAGGACGCGTCGATCCTGTCTTTGGCAGCCTTGGGGATTGGATGCGACTGATGACTTGTTCAATACGTGACGTCCATTCACAAACGTTCAGAAACCACGATGAGTCAGCCCTCCGTCCCTGATAACCAATTTAAATTGGAATTTGAAACCCCTCAGTTCCTGCACTCGCTTTTCGCGAATGATGCGAGGGAGGTTAATTATATCGAGAAGTCTCTTGGAGTGAGGGTAGTCACCCGGGACGGATGGATCTTGTTCAGTGGATCGCGAGGGGGCTTGGACTTGGCGAAGAAACTATTTGCCGATCTCGAAGAAGCTCGCCGTTCGGGGGTGTCTATTAATAAGAGGGATTTTCGGCAGGCAGTCGACATGGTTGCGGGAAAGCAGAGTAGGGGCTTGTCCGATCTCACTGCGACGAGGTTGCTTGGTTCTCGGACCCGGAAAGCGGTTACGCCCCGTAGTCCGCACCAGCAAGACTACCTCCGGGCTATGGAATCGCACCCGGTGGTGTTCGGTATTGGTCCGGCAGGAACTGGAAAAACCTATCTGGCAATGGCGATGGCGTTATGCCGGCTCAAAAGAGGAGAGATTACACGGGTGATTCTCACCCGTCCTGCAGTAGAGGCCGGTGAGGCTTTGGGATTTCTTCCCGGAGACTTACAGGAGAAAGTGGCCCCCTATCTCCGTCCACTATATGATGCTATCCATGATCTCCTTGAACCTGAGGAGGGGAATCGATATCTAGAGGATGGAACGATCGAAATTGCGCCGCTGGCATATATGCGTGGCCGCACGCTTGCGAGCTCGTGCGTGATTCTTGACGAGGCTCAGAATACCACAAGGGAGCAAATGTTCATGCTGTTGACCCGTCTCGGAGAGGGATCTTCTTGCGTAGTGACCGGAGACGGGAGTCAGGTGGACCTCGCCGAGGGTATTGCCTCTGGGCTTGTTGAGGCTGAGGCAGCCATGCACGATGTGCCTGGAGTAAAATTTATCCGTTTTTCGAGGGGAGACGTGGTCCGCCACGCTGTCGTGAGTGAAATAATTGATGCCTATGAAAATTATAGGAACTCCAATAAAAATGGGGATACCAGAGGAAGGGGTGAGTCAAGGTGACGCGGCAGGAGTTTGAATGACGTTGAAAAACTTTGCTATTGCCGCTAGAACGGCCGCCGCAGCGCGGGGAGTTCCTCGCCGACCAGCGTTCCGAACGTCCCCATTCACCCGTGGAGCTTTTCGATTCCATCAGGCGCCGCCGCCTCACTCAGCAGGGTTTGTCTTCCGGTAAGAAGCGCCGTACCCATTCTGACCGGGCGTTGGCCGCCGGCCTCGATCGTAGCATCGTCATTCGCTACGGGCTGTATTTGTCATTCGCTTTTTTTGCGGCGGTTCTGGCATTCAATTTTGCGGGGACAACCACTAGCGGTGGGGCAAGCCTCAGAGCTGGATTCTCGTGCCTGCTAGCCGGGGGATTGTGTCTTGCCCTTTTGGAAGTTCTTTTCCGCAAAGTGACGCGGCGAAACAGTCACGTCTTCCTCGTGCTGTGCGGCTTGGCGTTTCAGCTGTCTGCTATCTGGCTCGCAACGGTAATGGTTGATGCAAACCCCTCTCTTGGAGGTCCATTTAAGCTGTTGCTTGTTCCTTATGCATTCGCTCCATTGATTCTTGGAGTTCTGTTGGGGACCGGGGTTGGCCTTTATGCGGTGGCTACCGCGTCTCTGCTGGGCGCCTTCCTGATGCCTCAGAATTCGGTCTTGCCCTACTTGGTGATGAGTGTGGTGTGTGGCGTGGTTGCAGTTCTTGTAACTCTGCAGGTCCGCAAGCGGGGGCGGCTGCTTAGAGCAGGATTCTATATCGGGGGGGCTGCAGTTCTGGTGGCGTGTTCTTTCCAGATGATCGGCCTTGGGTCGTTGGG
>DFWB01000376.1:4928-11030 GCA_002380675.1 Akkermansiaceae bacterium UBA4145 | reverse complement strand
CAAGCCTCGACCCGCGAAGACACCCCGGACAGCGCCCGGCATCATCTCCGGAGATCCCCGGGTTCAGCACAATTTCTTCGGCAGATAATGAAGTTTTCCCTGTGGCCCATGACCAGACCTGATTCACTCTCGGGTCAGACCTCCAAACAGGTCTGACCTCGCTCCTGCTGTCTCGTCCCACCTGACGATCAAATATGAAACATCCTCAGCTATTTCTCTTCTCTCTTGCCCTCATCCTTCTCTCCCTCCCGACCTCGGCCCGGGACACCCCAAATGCGAGTGGATTCGTTTATGACGACCGCAATCGTAATGGAAAACGAGATGCAGGAGAACCGGGCCTGCCCAACGTCCTTGTTTCCAATCAGCGGGAGGTAGTTCCCACTGACCTGATGGGGCGCTGGACACTGCCCGTCCGCGACGACTGCATCTTTTTCGTCATCAAGCCACGAGGCTGGATGCCGCCTGTCAGCGACCAACAACTTCCCCGTTTTTACTACCTGCACAAACCCCAGGGCTCACCACAAAGCAAGTTTCCCGGCGTAAAGCCAACCGGCCCCCTACCCCCCTCGATTGACTTTCCCCTGACCCGTCAGGACGAACCCTTCAAGTTCAAGGCCCACTTCTTCGGCGATACCCAGTCACGCAATACCAAGGAACTCGACTTCATGGCGCGCGATACCATTCAGGAACTGATCGGAACGGATGCCGAGTTCGGGGTGACTCTTGGAGATATTCTCTTTGATGATCTCTCTCTGTTTGAAACACACAACAGCATTGTAGCGCTCGTAGGCGTGCCATGGTGGAACGTCATTGGTAACCACGACCTCAATTTTGATGCTCCTGATGACAGGACCTCGGACGAAACCTTTGAGCGAGTCTATGGACCTCCCTACCACGCCTTTACTTGGGGGCCGGTAAATTTCGTTGTCCTGGATAACGTGATGTGGGGTGGTTCAAAGAAATCGGGTGGAACTGGTGGCTATACGGGAGAACTGGGCGAGGAGCAATTGACCTTTCTCGAGAACCTGCTCCCCCATCTTCCGGAAAACGAACTGCTCATGCTGATGATGCACATTCCGCTCAAGACCTCGGAGTCACCCCTCTCTCCCAGCCCGGAACGCAACCGCCTGTTCCGCCTGATTGAAAAACGCCCCTACACCATGTCCATCTCGGGCCACACCCACTGGCACGCCCACATGTTCCTCGACGAGAAGGACGGCTGGAAGGGAAAGAAGCCACACCACCATGTCGTCAACGTCACAGTCTGCGGAAGCTGGTGGCGGGGAGAACCGGACGAACTCGGCATTCCTCACTCCCTGGGAAGGGATGGAGCCCCCCGCGGCTACTCTACCATCACCTTTGACGGAAATCAGGCAGTGGTCGATTTCAAGGCCAGTCGGCGTCCGGCTGATTACCAACTCCGCATCGAAGCCCCCTCAGTGGTCAAGAGAGGAACTGAAAAGGTCACTGTCTACGTCAATGTCTTCAACGGCTCCCGCCACTCCAAGGTTCGGATGCGCCTTGGGAAGAACGGCCAATGGGTCACCCTTCTCAAAAGCGTGGAACCTGACCCGGACTTTCTTGCCCTGAAGAAGCGGGAGGATAGCCGTCGCGACAAACTGGAAGGTATCACCCTGCCCGGCGCCGTGCCGTCACACCATCTCTGGAAGGCGAGTCTCCCGCTCAAGGATCTCCAAGGTGTTCACCGGCTCTGGGTCCAGACCGAGGACATGTACGGTCGAACTTATGATGCCTCACACATTATCCGGATCGAGTAAATTTTGCTCTTTCACAATCACCCACAGATCATCAGAACCAAGCACCGAGAACCATGTCCAGATCCTCCATCCCTGCCCTTCTCTTCGCCTTTCTCCCTCTCTCTCTACCAACTTTATACGGGGAGAGCTCCCCTCCCAATATCATCCTGCTTTATGCCGACGATCTCGGGTACACCGATCTTTCCTGCCAAGGATCAGATTATTATCGTACACCCAATATCGACCGCCTTGCCAAAGAGGGCATGACGTTCACAAACGCCTATGCGGCTGCAGCCAATTGCGCGCCCTCCCGAGCCTCGCTCATGACCGGCCTCTACACTCCGAGACATGGAGTTTTCACGGTTGGCAATTCAGACCGCGGGAAAGCCGCTCACCGGCGCCTTATCCCGACTACCAATAAAACGGTTTTAACGAGAACCTTGCCAACAATGGCGCAAATTCTCAAAAACGCCGGCTACCGTACCGCAGTAGCCGGAAAGTGGCATCTTTCCGATGATCCCATCCCGTATGGCTTTGATACCAACTTCGGAGGCCTCAAATGGGGAGCCCCAAAATCCTACTTTTCCCCCTATCGTAATCCCAAGCTGAAGGATGGACCCAAGGGAGAACACCTTCCCGCTCGCCTTGCTACTGACCTCTGCCACTGGATTCGTAATGCCGAGGAGAAAAATGAGCGCTTCTTTGTCTACTTCCCCTTTTACTCCGTGCACACGCCAATCCAGGCCCGCGCAGATCTCACCGCCAAGTACAACGGAAAATCGGGCACCCACCACCGCAACGCCAAATACGCCGCAATGGTCGAAGCGATGGACCTCGCGGTTGGGCAGATCCTCGATCTTCTGGATGAACTCAAACTTGCCAGCAACACCCTTGTGGTCTTTACCTCCGATAACGGCCCACATGGAGGAGTCTCTAATGCCAGACCCCTTCGCGGGTCCAAGGGCATGTTCTATGAGGGCGGCATCCGCGAACCATTTCTCGTGCGCTGGCCGGGTAAGATCAAGGCCTCCACCCGCCTCGCAACACCAATTCACCAGATTGACCTCCTGCCAACCTTTGCGGCTCTGGGCAAAGCGAAAGCCCCGGAGAAATTGGATGGAGTTGATCTAAGTCCGCTCTTTCAGGGAAACCCCATTCCCGAACGCTCCCTGTTCTGGCATTTCCCAGCCTACCTCCAGGGATACGGCAAGGATCTTGGCTCACCCTTTGAACACTTTCGAACCACTCCATGCGGGGTTGTCAGGCATGGGGAATGGAAATTGATTGAATATTTTGAGGACGGGGCCCTGGAGCTCTACAACCTCCGGGAAGATCCCTCTGAAAAACAAAACAGGTCCGCTGAAAAACCACAGGTCCGCGACGAACTTCACCGCTTGATGAAATCGTGGCGCAGTAAGACCCAGGCCGTGGTGCCGCGCAAAAAGAATCCAAAGTTCGAGCACAATAAAGGTTCGAATTAACCCTTTTGAGCCTAGTGGCCATCGGAAGTTAGGCAATTGCTCACGCCAACCGGGTCAGGAGCGAAGGTTTCCACCTTGCCCGGATCACCGCAAGGCCTAGACTCGAACTGCTAAGTGGTTTTATTTCGCCTGCTTTCGAAAAGGATCGGTTCAGTCGCGGCTCACCAGTGCTCTGCATTTTCCCGAGGTGCAACCCGAGTCTCCGCCTTGGTGATGGCCTCCCTGTGGATTATTCTTACCGCGGATGTCGTGAGAGGAGCCGAGCAATTTCTCATCACTCCTTTGGCCGTCACTTCTGATTCCTCTGCAACGGATCTATTCCCTGCGACCAACCTCATTGACAATAGTGGCCTGTCACCAATCCCTACCCTCGAGACTTACCGGGCCGCCCAACACGACTCAGCCAGTCCCTCCCGGTCATGGGCTACCGCTGCTCCTCGCGGAGTTCGTGATTATTTCGCCGGACGCACTCCTGACCCCGTTCTCACCTTTACTCTCCCTGATCTATATCAGATTACCCACCTCGTCGTCTGGGGATTCTATTACACTTCGCCCAACAACTCCGAAGCCAGCGCCTTCACGCTCGAGTTTTCTTCCGACGGCGGCGCAACCTGGTCGGGTCTTGAAGAGATCATTCACCAACAGACCGCTCAGGAAAGTGAAGCCATTCCGCTGAGCCGTAGATTCCAAGCGAATGCGGTCAGAGTCACAATTACCGACAATCACTACTCGTCTCAGGGTATTGGTGGAGAGCGGGTTGGCCTCGGCGAAATCAAATTCCTTGCAGAACCTCCAGCCGGGCCGGACCCAACGATTTTTCTTCGGCCTCTGGTAGACTTTGGAAATACCCCTGCCGGAGCACCGATACCCGAGCGCAGTCTTGAGATCGAGAACACCGGGAGCCAACCCCTTATTATTGAGAGCCCCCTGTCTGCACCTCCCTTTGAGATTGGCGGCAGCTCCCTTGAAATCCCCCCCGGACAAGTCGGCAGCCTTGCGATTACATTACCCACGATAGAAGGGTGCCACCTCTCCAGTCTTGAACTGTCGACCAACGACCCGCTTCGCCCGACCGTCTCGGTCAGTCTGATCGGCGCCTACAACTGCATTCCAAGCCAGCCATCCCAACCAGATCTGATTCCGAGGGAAGGCACCTTTGTCGACCCTTTCGAGGTGACCATGAGCAGTGAAGACCCGGGAGTGATTGTCTACACAACCGACGGCTCCCTGCCGACTTCGGAGAACGGAACTCCCTACACTGGACCCGTTCAGGTGAGTTCTTCAACACCGATACGCGCAAGCGTGATCTGGGGTGGAACTGTCTCGAAACCACAAACGAAAAGCTACGTGCGGCTGTCAGGAGGACTGGAAAACTACACTTCTTCCCTTCCAATTGCGATTATTGAGAACTTTGGGGGCGGCGAAATTCCCAATCGGGGATGGTCATTCGATACCCAGACTTCTGCTGGTCTTCAGCAACTACCTCGCCAACCCGCCTGCCTCCATCTAATCGATATTGATCCGGAATCAGGCACGGCATCGATCACAGGAATTCACGACCTCACCGAGAGAATCGGCATAAGAGTCCGCGGCTCATTTTCCTCAACTTGGAATCCAAAGCCATACTCATTGGAAACCTGGGACGAATACAATTCAGACAAGAATACGACTCCTCTCGGGCTCCCGGGAGAATCTGACTGGATCATGTATTATCCCCACCCTCTGTATGACCGCCAGCTCATTGCCAATACCTTCTCCTGGGAGCTCTCCCGGCTTACCGGGCGCTACGGAACACGATATCGACTAGTAGACACCTTTATTAATCAAGATGGAGGGGACCTTACTCCCGAAGACCGTATAGGTGTCTACGCTTTCGCCGAAAAGGTCACCCGGGATGCGGATCGAATCGATTTTGAGCCCCTCTCCGAGGATGGAAGCACAGGTGGATGGCTCCTGAGCATCAATCGTATGGACCCTATTCCCATTGGAGGGTTTCCGGCAGAGAACGGAGCGATGAGACCTCAGTTTTTCCACACTGCTGGACCTGATCGCATCTTGCAGACCTCTCCTAACCAGCTCAACAACGAGAATGACGATGATATCCCAAGCCAATACAATGGATTTCTCAACTTCGAGAACCCCAACGGCTATCGGATCAATACGGCCCAGCGTACTACTATCGAAACATGGTTCAGGGAATTCGAGGACACTTTATACGACGACACTCGGTGGCTTGATCCGGAGGAGGGCTATCGACGCCACCTCGACACAAGAGATTTCATCGACTACTTTCATCTGAATGTTCTTGCGAAACACGGGGACAGCATGGCCCTGAGCCTGTTCCCATGGGTCTCTTCCCGAGATCGCAAGCTCAGGATTGGTCCGATCTGGGATTATAATCTGGGGGCCTACTGGACGGAAGCTACCGGGGATTTGTTCTACCAGGATGACCGCCTCTGGTATCCCCGCCTCTTTGAAGATCCCAGCTTTCTCCGGGAATATATTGACCGATGGTATGAACTACGTCGCGGCCCATTCTCCACCTCAAATCTGATCGAACTCGTCAACGAGCAAGCTCGTGAGTTCACCTCCGAGATGGCTGTCCAGCAGGGAACGACCGCCCTGGAATGGTCAACCGAATTGACAGGAATGCGCAACTACCTTTCCGCCCGAACCAGTTGGATTGATTCGCAGTTTTTCAGACCTCCGACATTCAGTCATCCGGGAGGGCCTGTGAGCGGACGGTTTTACCTTACTATCTCGAATAACACCGGAGAGTCCGGCACGATTTTCTACACTCTTGATGGGAGCGACCCTGCTGATGGCAGGGGGCGCCGCTTCTCCCGCCCCATCTCTTTCCCGGA
>DFWB01000376.1:558-4541 GCA_002380675.1 Akkermansiaceae bacterium UBA4145 | reverse complement strand
TTCTATGTCACTGGCATACCTCCCACCGCCGGAGACCTCGTTCTCTCGGAAATCATGTATAATCCCACGGGAGACCCGGAGGCCGAATTTATCGAACTTCTAAATACCAGCTCAAACACCGCACTCGACCTGACCCTCCTTCGTTTTACCGCGGGAATTGACTTTACCTTCCCGATTGGCTCCGCACTTGCGCCAGGCGAAAGGATTCTCGTGGTCCGCAACCAGGACGCATTCGAGGCCGTTCACGGCCCGGGACTCCAGGTAGCCGGGGAATTCCAAACGGAAAGCGCCCTGAGCAACAGCGGGGAGCGTCTCACCCTGATTGATTCTGAGGGCCGCATCCTGCTCGATTTCAATTATGGAGACGACCCTCCATGGCCAGAGCCTACCGATGGCGATGGCTATTCGCTCGTCCTTATCAATCCGCTTTCCAACCCTGATCATGCCTCCAGCACGAGCTGGCGGAGCAGCAGAAGCATTGATGGCAATCCGGGTGGAGATGATCTGGTCACCTTTGCGGGTACTCCAAGTGATGACCGCGATGGCGATGGCATCCCAGCCATGGTCGAGTTTCTTCTTGGAGCGTCAGACCTCAGGGGGAACCGGCTATCCGATTTCTTTGCCTGCCATCCTACCGTGGATGGGGAAACTGAATTACTTCTAGCGTTCAGTCTCACAGCCCGGAATCTGAGTGTCCCTACAATCGAGTTTAGCGATGACCTCGAGTCATGGGAAGACGTGACCGCGGCCTCTTTCCTAGACGAGCATCTCCCCGAAGGGCGCGTACGCTACCGATGGATTCTTCCTGCGCCACAGCCAGCAAGCCGCTATTTCCGCATCAAGGCAATACAGACAACTCCCTAGGCGGACACCTCGCCTTCCATATAAACGACCCGCTACTTTTTGCTTCACGGGTATTTACCGGCGCAGATAGGAAGTAACAGCCAGGCGCCCCTGGGACGCCCCTGGGTCAACACTTCATAATCATTAAATTCGTCGAGCAGATCACTTGCCGCTAGCGATTTGTCTCCCAACCCCGACATGGGAAGGACCAAGAGTGACAAGAAATACAATTGTAAGGTGGAAAGACGAATCACAAGGAAAGGGTGAGCCTTGGACGATCTCTGGAAAGGCAGCATTCCATACAGGACCGAGACTTAGGCCGCGCTTCACTGAATAGGGAATGCTGCGCCCCATGCTCTCTGACCCGCACAAGAAGCCTCGCTCCAGATCAGGGAAAAACTTGAGATTAACTGCTCGCCAAGGCAACCTGTAGGGGCTTTGGATGCTATCCACCAGTTGTGAAGGCGCTCTTCTTATTCCTATTTCTTTGCATCGCAAATTATTCCCCCGGGGAAGAAAAGAAACAGGTTCCCCCTCCTACCTCGGAAAACGAGGGAGCTACACAACTATGCCCACTCTGCAAACTGCCTGGCCGGGCCAACCTGTTTGCCGGAACCGTGAGCAGATGCCCTCTGACTTGCTCCAAGCTTTGCTGTAAGGGCAAGTCAATTGTCCTCGTCATTGAGGGAATCATCGATTCAAACGGAGCCAGTCGAATCAACAGCGCACTCTCGGTTCTGGACGGGGTGCAGCCACAGAATACCAGTCCAGACTCAAGCCATGTGAGAATCAGGTATGCTCCGAAGAAAATAACGAAAGAAAAGCTGCGAGACATCATCCGCCGCTGCGGCTTTGGAATAAGCGGAGAACAGGAGACCTATGCGATTGAAGGACTGAACACCCGGGCATTAGCGGATAAAGTAGAGGCGGCGATACGCAAGGAGCCGGGCATTACCTCGATTGAAACTGTCTGCCCTGTAAACCAAAAGGCGATTGTGGTATTCGACCCCCTCAAAACCAATACCCAGAAGATCGCTGCAGCGATCAATTCTACACCTTGCCGGGTAATGCGCCCCTGAACGCGCTATTGTAGCGCCTCTTGGTTGCTTTCAGAAAAGAATTCCACTGCGGGAAAAGCTCGGTTCCACGCCCACTGTTCGCCCTATGGGCCATCTGGAATTCCGTCTGTCAGCGAAAACACGTTTTTTCTAGCCACCAGCGAGTCTTCCCTATTCGATTCCCTGCAACCAGAAATCACCACGCGCACGTATGTCTCAGGTAAACATTGCTATTATCGGACTCGGATTCGGGGCCGAGTTCATTCCTATCTACCAGCGCCATCCTCAGGCAAACATGTATGCGATTTGCCAACGCACTGAGGAAACTCTTAATGAGATTGGCGACAAGTATGGCGTAGAGAAACGCTATCAGAATTACGATGATGTTCTCCGGGATCCAGAGATCACGGCAGTTCATATCAACACCCCGATTCCAAACCATGGCGAACAATCCATTGCTGCGCTTGAAGCAGGAAAGCACGTAGCCTGCACAGTTCCTATGGCTACCAGTCTGAAGGAGTGTGAGGAAATCGTCCGCCTCTCAAAGGCAAACGGTCTCAAGTATATGATGATGGAGACCGTGGTCTACGCACGGGAGTTTCTCTACATGAAGGAGCTCTATGACAGCGGAGAGCTCGGCAAGGTTCAGTTTCTCAAGGCCTCTCACCAACAGGACATGGACGGCTGGCCCGGTTACTGGCCCGGCCTGCCTCCGATGCACTATGCCACACACTGCGTCGGCCCAGTTCTAGGCCTGACCCGCGGAGAAGCCGAATACGTCTCATGCTTTCCTTCGGGTACCATCCGTGAGGAGATGCACGAATGCTACAATTCCCCGTTCGCAGTGGAAAGCTGCCATATCAAGTTCCGGAATAGTGATCTGACTGGATTTGTCTATCGGTCCCTCTTTGATGTGGCTCGCCAGTACCGGGAATCTTTCGAGGTCTACGGGGAAAAGAAATCGGTTGAATGGCCTCTCATCGAGGGCAAACCATTGGTGGTGCACACCGCCAAAAAGCCCGAGCCTGAGATTCCAGAAGAAGTTGAGTCGCCCGACTTTGGGCATCTGCTTCCGGAGGAAGTTGCCCCCTTCACCACCGGGGGAGTCTACGGAGGAGATACCGGAGAAGATCACCTGTCCTTTACCCAAGGAGCAGGGCATGGTGGCTCTCACCCCCACCTCGCCCATCAGTTTGTCAACATGGTGGCCACGGGTGAGGATGCCTATCCCAATGCGGTCGAGTCTGCAAATATCACGTGCACTGGAATCCTCGCCCATGAATCCGCCCTCAAGGGTGGAGAGCTCATGAAGCTTCCAAGCTGGAGCCTCCGAGAGCAATAGAAGCTCACCGAGCCCCTACGCGCCCAACGAATGTGTCTTGCCCGGCCCAGCGCCACACCCCCACCCCGCCCTCTCTGCTGACTCTGAAGTTGCTTCCCCACAAATCCAGTCATGCCTCTTCCTTCCCGCTTCTCCAAGCCCGTGATCGCAGGAGGTATGGCTGCAGGGCTTCTACTGGCCGCCCTTATTGGGCTCAAACTCTTCTCCCCAGGCGGCGATCCCGGCAACGCTGGGAATTCATCCGCAGTTAAAATACCGCCTCCGCCCCAAGATTCCGCCGACAAGGCTTCATCCGGGGATACCTCTCGGAAGTCCAGCGCACAGAGGCCTGCAACAGGAAATCTTGAATCAGAGCAGATGGAAACTGCGCCCTCGCGCAAGGAAGCCATGGTCGCCGTATCCATTCGCGCTCGCAGAGATTTAAAGCTTCTCCGCGAGGGCTCGAGAAATGAACTTGAGTCAGCGGAGGCAAGAGAGGAGTTCGCTGAGACGATTCGCAATATCTCGGACCTCGGGGAGCGAAAACGCCTTCTGGAAGAGCGTGCTGATTCCATGCGCATCGCCCGGAACAAGGCCGATGCCGAGAAAGGGTTTCCCGGGCGAGCCCGCGAAAAACGCCTTATCGCCCTGATGCAAGTCCAGAGCCTCTGGAGAATGAATTCTTATCTTGCACAAAACCGCTCGTTAAAAACCGAATCTGCGCAGTTTGACGATCAACTTGCCGATTGGGTGGAGAAGTC
>DFWB01000376.1:0-163 GCA_002380675.1 Akkermansiaceae bacterium UBA4145 | reverse complement strand
TTAGAGATCAGGCTGCGTCAACACAGCAGCCCTAACCAAAGAGCTCAGTACCTCTTGCCAGCGGAGAACACGCGGTCATTGATTTTGAGCAGGGCAGGTCCCCGTGACGTATAATCTCATGGATGCTCTTGTGACCCCGAATGAGCCGGGCGCCCGGTTGAGT
>DFWB01000169.1:5908-6523 GCA_002380675.1 Akkermansiaceae bacterium UBA4145 | reverse complement strand
CCTCTACCGCCCTCGCTACCGGAGCAGCGCTCATTTATCTCAGCTTAAATCCGGTTCTTCCCCCCGCCGATGCTGAGACTGCTCTCGATCTCAGCGCACAGGTAGCGGGAGGGAAACGAATTGTCTTTGTTCCGGATCCCTCAGCTCCTGGAGCAGCGGAGGCTCTCAACTACATGGACTACGCAAGTTGGGCCTTCTGGTATGGCCTCGATTCTTCAGATGGGATCGCTCCGAATGGCATGGACACGGACCAGGACGGAGACGGCTGGTCCGACAAGGAGGAATACTTTTTCCTCGGATCTGACCCCAACTTAGCGGGCATACCGCGGACCCAGAACCTGACAATGGTGGCAAGCTCCCAGTCATCTGCTTCCTTTGAGTTCTCTCTTTCCTGTCTTCTCTATCAGAACTCGACCCTTTCCGCCCCCTACCGCTTGCGAGATGGCACTACTCTCTCAATCCGGAAAAGTAGCGACCTGCAAACCTGGGTCGACTGCACGGACGAAGTCCAGAATCTCCAGAAGACGGGAGAGGAAGGATCGGCAGTAATGATCAGATTCGATAGTGATATTGACCCCTTGGTGAAAACCAGATGCTTCTACCAGATTCTTGTCC
>DFWB01000169.1:5409-5576 GCA_002380675.1 Akkermansiaceae bacterium UBA4145 | reverse complement strand
TAAGGACCCACCCGACGAAGCTCCTGGGCTGGATCTTCGCTGGGCTGATGTCCTCGCTCCCGCTCTCGATGGCGGAGGATCCTCTTGAAGTGGGCGAGCTCCTCGCCCTCGGCAACTTCGAGAAGGCTCTCCCGTTACTGGTGGACCTGGAACAACAATGGCGTGAA
>DFWB01000169.1:3146-5102 GCA_002380675.1 Akkermansiaceae bacterium UBA4145 | reverse complement strand
GACCTGGAACAACAATGGCGTGAAGAGGTCCGCACGAATGAAACGAAGGAGGCTCGCCTGACCTGGGCTCTCTCCCTTCAGGGCAGAGGGAGCGTGGAGGCTAGACTCCAGCTGTTCGACTCGGCCCTCGAGCACCTGCGCCTCGCCCGTGATCTCGCAACCGAAGGCAACTTCGGCGCCGAGGCTCTCGCCGGTATTCTTGACGAGCTGGGAAGGGCCGAGGGAAAAGCCGGACTCTATCAGGAGGCCCAGCAATCCCTCCTTGGCGCAATCGAGCAGCATGAACAAGTTGAAGAGTCTGAGAGAGAGCCGTGGCTCTCGGCCAGCCAGAATCATCTGGGACTGATTTATCTCACCACTGGTCGCTATGAGGAGGCAGGGCGAATCTTTCATGAAACTCTGGGCCAGGCTGGAAACGACAGGGATGCTCTCCGGTTCCAGCACGAATGCCTTGGCCGTTACTTCTACGTCATGCGCAGCTACGCCAAGGCCGCTGAGCATCTGGAGCGCGCCCGAGAGCACGCGCTTGCGGGCGGATCCCTCAGAAAAGAACACCCCGACGTTGTAAGCCTTACAGGTCAGATCGGCCTTTCGCTGCTGCGCCTTGGAGCCCAGTCCTTTGATGTCGCCCGCGGTTATCTCGAGGAGGCAACTCTGCTCACGAGGCAAATGAACCGCTCCAGAGTGAATGATCTGACTCTGGCATCGCACCTCTCGAACCTCGGCACCCTTGAACTGGAGGATCGCCAACCGGCCAGAGCCCGGGACCTCTTCCAGGAAGCACTGACAATCTCCCTCGAATTACTGGGCGAGCGGCACCCCTCGCTCGGGCCCTATCACACCAATCTCGGATTCGCCCAGCAACAGCTCGGGAATCACCACAAGGCTCAGCGTCATTACCGAAGATCCGCGGATCTTTACCGGGAGTCCGTTGGCGTGCACCATCAGGCTTATATCGAGGCCGAACTCAATTATCTGGAGAGCCTTTTCCGTTCGAATTCCTTACCTGACACCCTTGCAGAAAAAACCGAAGAGCTTACCACGCACGCTCTAGAGCTCTTCGATGATATTATCTCCTTCGGGACGGAGCGTCAGCGTCTCAACTGGCTGCGCGAGAATCATCTTCTTACGATTCCGTGTTCGCTGGGGCAGGATCCCGAACTCATCGCCAATACCATCCTCAAGACCAAAGCCCGTATCATCGACAGTCTGCTGGAAGAACAGCAGGCATCCGAGAGCAATCCGAAACTTGCCCGTTTACGGATAGATTTTGAAGAGAAGCAGAGAGAACTTGATGACCTCCTTTTCCGAAATGAGGACCAGAAGAGGGTTTCGGCTGTCCATGATGAGATTACTTCTCTCGAGACACGGCTCAGAAATCACTCCGCCTTTTCGGCCAGGGAAAGCACACAAGTCAGCTGGAAGGACATTCAGGTGAGCCTTTCTCCGGGCTCTGCCTTCGTTGATTACGTCCGCTTTAATGACCTGGGCAAAACCGGTCCTGACAGCCTCTCCTACGGAGCGATCCTGATTCTCCCGGAGGGCCCTCCTAAATGGATTTCCCTGGGAACTAACAGGGATTTAACCATCTGGCTCGATGTGATGAAGAGCCGACTTCGCTACCGGACCCAGCTTCTTGGGATGGAGCCCACAGTCGCTCCCCCTTCTCTACGCCTGAGTTCCGCCCTCCAGCGCCTCCACGACCTGTTCTGGTCGCCTGTTGCTGCCTGCCTGCCGACCGAAATCCAGACCGTGGCGATCTCCCCCGACGCCGAGCTCAACTTCCTCTCCTTTGCGGTCCTCATGGACAAAAGTGGTCGCTTGCTCTCGGAAAAATACCGACAGCTCGTTTACTACGCCAGCGCACGGGACCTTCTCGTTGAACGCGAAGGCCCCTCACTCCGGGAGGGAGCCTGGTCTTTGATCGGGGTTCCCGAATTTGAAGCGCAGGAGTTC
>DFWB01000169.1:0-2750 GCA_002380675.1 Akkermansiaceae bacterium UBA4145 | reverse complement strand
GCGCTTCCAGATATCCCCGGAGTACGGAGAGAGCTGGGTATGCTGGAAAAAATCATGCCGTCCAATACCGCTTCCAAAAAACTCACTAATTCCAGCGAGCAGGACCTCCGCAGCATGTCTGGCAGCCCGGCCGTTCTACATCTTGCCACCCACGCATTTCTTTTGCCTTCCTCGGGACGAACCACCCTCAACGAGTTGCAGGATTACGACCAGGCTCCGGATCACTTCTACCGGAGTGGACTCGTTCTTACCGAAGCCAAACGAGCCCACTTCCAGCGCTCTCAGGGAGTCCCCATACCCTTCGACCGGGATGGAATTCTTTTCTCGAACGAGGTGAGAAGACTCCCCCTTGCAAAAACTCGTCTGGTAACTCTCTCCTCATGTGATTCTGGAATGGGAGAATCGGTTCGGGGAGATGGGGTCCTGGGCCTCAGGCGGGGGTTCTCTCTGGCGGGGAGTTCCGCGATTCTCCTGAGTCTCTGGCCCGTTTCGGACGAAAGTACCCCCTCCTTCATGAGGGAGATGTATCAATTAGCCCTTACTACCGACCGTATTGGCCAAGCCGTCTGGGAGACCCAGAGACGCAACCTGTCTAGTGTCGATACTACCGATGATGCCGCTCTCGAGGAGGCTGTTCTTCGATACGGTTGCTTCGTCCTCTGCCAGCGAGGACCGATTGAGCCCTTGGTGGCAATGCCGGAATTCAAGGAACCCTCCCGGACCCGGTGGGCAATTCTACTCGTAGTCGCCGCAGTAGTTGTATTCCTGACCACAAGAAAGTGGCAGAAAGGGTAATCTCTCCCCATCTGTATCAGCTATCCGGAACTTGATAACTGAAAGCTAAGATTGGAGGATACCAGCATGTTCCTCCTCTATCGAACCCCATCGGGGATACAGCTCGCTCATGAGCAGGCTCTACGAGATGTTTCATTGTCCATTGATGAAGTATTCCGCTCCTCCGACCCCCTTGCTCTTCTGGGGCAAGCTTGGGAAAAAGGGGAGGCCTCGAACGAGGAATCGTCCCGCCTTCTGGCTCCGGTGGGCTCTCAGGAAGTGTGGGCAGCGGGAGTCACCTACTACCGTAGCCGCACCGCTCGCATGGAAGAGAGCGAGCAGGCTGGAGGCGATAGATTTTACGACCTTGTCTATGACGCTGATCGCCCCGAGCTCTTCTTCAAGGCGACTGCAAGAAGGATTCAGGACCCTGGAGAGCCCGTAGGTATTCGTTCGGACTCCACATGGGATGTTCCCGAGCCTGAACTCACCCTTGCCATCAACAGCGAGGGGCAGGTCTTTGGGGCAACCGTAGGCAACGACATGAGTTCGCGCTCTATTGAAGGAGAAAACCCGCTCTATCTTCCACAGGCAAAAGTTTACAGCGGTTCCGCCTCCCTCGGGCCCTGCCTCCTGGTCGGAAGCCTACCTGGACCCGAAGCCGAAATTAGTCTCCACATCTCGAGAAACGGAGATGATGCCTTTCACGGAACAACGACTCTCTCCCAGCTGAAGCGCAGCTACGAGGAACTGGCGGGCTTCCTTTTTCAGGAGAACGATTTTCCTGACGGGGCTTTGCTCATGACCGGCACTGGTATTGTTCCCGACCATCCCTTTACCCTCCAGCCAGGTGATATCATCCGAATATCAATCTCCGGCATAGGGACTCTGGAAAATACCGTCGCCATGGCCAGCGACATTCAGTCATCCGGGCAGAGATAAATCGCTAATTTGTAATCCCTCGCCCATCATCTGGCAGCCCACACCTGCAGAATTCTTCTCACAGCAATGGGAACACTTCTCGAAACCTGATTAGAAACCGGACACGAGCCGGCACTTCTCCCAATGTTCGATCCGATTCTTGATTCCAACTCCGAGGATATCTTTGTTATCAGGACCACTGCGTCTGGGCCTACGGGCGCACTCCCCTTCACTGGCTCGTTCCTGCAGTCCTCGCCGAGCGGGGACGTTTTCGGATGGACTCAGGATGCTGGGATGGGCTGGGATCCCTCTTCCCTTGGGAGTCCCGAGTTTCTCATGCTCTCAACCTCAGGCGGCATCCGTAAGCCTGATGGCACTCCCACCGCTCTCGGTCTGCACACCGGGCACTGGGAGGTGTCTCTTCTCATGGAAGAGGCCGCAGAGGTCTTCAAGTCCGCAGGAGCCATACCGTTCGCAGTGTTTTGCAGCGATCCCTGCGACGGCCGGTCGCAGGGCACGACCGGGATGTTCGATTCCCTCGCCTACCGTAATGATGCGGCTACAGTCCTTCGCCGCCTTACCCGCTCGCTACCGACTGCAAAGGGTATGCTGGGGGTGGCAACCTGTGACAAGGGATTACCCGCCATGATGATGGCTCTTGCAGGCAACGGTCACCTGCCCGGCATTCTAGTGCCGGGGGGAGTTACCCTCCTCTCCGAGGAAGGAGAGGACCTCGCCAAGGTTCAGTCGGTGGGTGCCCGGTTTGCTCACAACGAAATCGATCTCCAGGCTGCCTCGGAAACCGCCTGCCGCTCCTGTGGCTCTCCAGGAGGTGGATGTCAGTTCCTTGGCACCGCCGCCACTACTCAGGTCGTCGCAGAAGCCCTCGGGATGACTCTGCCCCATTCTGCCCTTGCCCCAAGCGGGTCAGAAGCATGGAGAGACATGGCCCGGCGCTCTGCCCTCGCCCTCCTGAACCTTACCAGAAACAAGACCCCACTCTCTTCCATTCTCACGGAAGCCTCTCTCCATAACGCCATGGTCCTTCATGCGGC
>DFWB01000041.1:3270-20060 GCA_002380675.1 Akkermansiaceae bacterium UBA4145 | reverse complement strand
CAGGAAAATAATTAAAGCCTGAGCTTCGCGGCAGACCACCGAGCTGTCCGACAAGGTTCTTCCTTGATTGGGCCATTGGATCCCCTCTCTGGTCCCCGCCCTTGCACTTATCTCCCTCGGGCCTCACACTTAGGCCTTACCACACCAACGTCGCCTTCCCTTTCCTGTCGATGCACAAGGACTATATCGCTACTATCGGGCTCGAAGTCCACTGCCAGGTCAACACCAGGAGCAAGATGTTCTGTTCATGCAGAACCAGCTTTGGAGAGGAGCCCAATAGCAATGTCTGCCCAACCTGCATGGGCCTTCCGGGCGCTCTTCCAGTTCTCAATAAGGCCGCGATTGAGCAGACCATTCTAGCCGGACTCCTTCTCGATTGCACGACCCCCGAAATATCTAAGTGGGATAGAAAAAATTATTTCTATCCCGACATGCCTAAGAACTACCAGATCTCACAATTTGATCTGCCTCTTTGTCTAGGAGGCTCCGTCCCACTACCGGACCACAGCTATCCCAAGGATTATCAGCAGAACATTGCTCACCCGGGAAAGAAAATAGGACTAACCCGTATCCATCTCGAAGAGGACGTCGCCAAATCCACCCACTTGGCGAATTCCAGCGTAATCGATTTCAATCGTGCCGGCACTCCTCTCATGGAAATTGTCTCTGAACCCGAAATCGAAACACCGGAAGAGGCCTTCGCCTATCTCAAAACTCTTCAGCAAATCCTCATTTATGGAGAAATCTCGGATGCTGATATGGAAAAGGGGCAACTGCGCTGTGACGTTAATGTGTCCGTTCGTAAAAAGGGCACCGATAAGCTGGGCACCAAGATCGAACTCAAGAACATGAACTCCATTTCTGCCGTGAGGCGCGCTCTTCACCACGAAATTGAGCGTCAGACCAGAGTCCTCGAGGAAGGCGGCTCGCACGCACAAGCGACCTGGCGATGGAATGATGATGCGGGTGTCACCGAGTTCATGCGAGGCAAGGAGGACGCCCACGACTATCGATATTTCCCTGATCCCGATCTCCTTCCAATCCGGACGGGAGAAATCGTTGAACGAATGCGGGATCATGTTCCCGAGCTTCCTGCGGCTAAATCGGCACGTTTTGAGAGGGATTATGAGGTGACGAGTTATGATGCCTATGTTCTCTCCTCTGATCGCTCACTTGCAGACTACTTCGAAAACGCTGCGGAAGCATCGCAGGCGCCTCCCAAGAAAATCGCCAATTGGGTAATCAACACTCTTCTCCGGCATCTCAATGAAGACGACCTCTCTCCCGGAGCCTCTCCCCTCTCTGCTGAGAAACTGGCCAGTACCGTAGACCTCATCGAGGAAGGAACTATTTCCAACAATCAGGCTCGCGAGGTTTTCAATTCACTCTGGGCAAATCCCTCCCGGAACCCTGCAGAGATTGCCAAGGATCTCGGATTTGAACCCGCTGACACCGGAGCGGTCGACGCCCTCATCGACGAAGCCATCGCAGCCAACCCAGACAAGGTATCTGAGATTCAAGGCGGCAACGAAAAACTCGTCAACTGGCTCACGGGGCAAGTCATGAAGGCTTCAAAGGGCAAGGCCAATCCGAAGCAGGTCACGGACTCGATCCGGGTAAAGCTTCTCCACTAGGACCCTCCTCGGCTGCTCAAGAAATTCTCGCCTCATGACCCCTCCCCTCCTTCAGGCTCGCTCCCTGACTAAGCGCTTTGGAGACATCGTTGCAGTCGACGGCCTTGACCTGGATGTCCAGGCCGGTGAAGTCCTCGGCCTTCTAGGGGTCAACGGTGCTGGGAAGACCACTGTCATGAACATGATTCTCGGTCTGACTATTCCCAACGAGGGAAGTATCAAGGTCTTCGGGAAAGACCTTCAGAAGCACCGGATCGAGATTCTAAAGCGCACTAATTTCTGCACGACTTACGCCAACCTCCCCTCGAACCTCAAGGTCTGGCAGAACCTTCGGGTCTTCGCCGGGCTCTACGGAGTAAAAAATCCGGGAGAGAAAATCGACGAGCTTCTCGAGATGCTTGGCATCGACCACCTTCGAAACAGCATTACGGGGCGCCTTTCCGCAGGGGAAGGCACCCGGGTAAATCTCGCCAAGGCCTTGCTCAACGATCCAGAACTCCTCCTGCTCGACGAACCCACCGCCTCTCTCGATCCTGATATTGCTGACAAGGTGCGTAAGCTCGTTCGCCGCCTTCAGAAAGAACGCTCTCCGGCCATTCTCTATACCTCACATAACATGCGAGATATCGAGGAAGTCTGCGACCGCGTCCTCTTTCTTCACGAAGGTAGGATCCTTGCCTCTGGAACGGCAGGAGAGATCAAGTCCCGGTTTGAAGGCAAAGACCTCGACGATGTATTCATCAAGGTCGCTCGCAACGAGGTCGAAAACCTTCACCTTTGAGTCTGTAAGGCTATTCCCAACGCTCCTCTATTCCAGCTCCACCCGAACCCGCCCGAAGCGAGCAGAATCCCCGTTTGAGCTGGCTGCGTCTTCGGCCCTCACCAGTTCCCAGATCGGGTTGATAGGCACTACGGTCTCGCTTACAGCCTCCTGCCAGCCAGATTCCAAGGTAGAGGAAAACTCGGGGTAATAAGAAAGGCGAGGCGCACCCTCTTCACGACGGCGTAAATACTCGATTACCAATCGAGGTTCCACGCCAGAATCATCCAGATACACCAGCGGCAAACCCCCAGTTTCCGAACCCGGGTTTAGAAGGTTTCCGTCAGCCTCCACCGGCGAAAGATTAAAAGCATACTCGAGGAGCAGGGGCACTCCATCCTGATCGCTATCTGAGCCGTACGCAGTAGTCGCCGGGACCCCGTCAGAGGGAGTCTCACCAACCAGCTCATGAGGCGCAAAATAGGTAGCCTTCCACTCTGCATAAGTCCCGACCGCATAGTAGAATCCCTGCACCGGACTTACCACCGGCTCTGTCCCTATCAGAGGATTTCCCCCATCGTTGGAGAGAAAAGCCGATGCTGTGTAGTCGACGCGATAAACTCCAGGATCACTGAATCCAATGTTCGTGTGGGCATGCCCCGATGAAAAATAGTAGGCGTCCTCCTCGGTGAGGCCATCGGCACTCGAGATCCAAAGCTTGGTGACCCCTCCGGTCTGATTGCTCCACATCGAGAAATGACCATCGCCTAAGCCTGAATAGCTAATTCCTTCGAGCGAAATTTTCACGAATGGCGCCGCAAAGCCCAACCTTGAATCTCCATTGAAATAACGGGCAAAGGCACCTTCTGATCGCCATCCCGGCCAGATAAGAGGAGTGAAAGCCTGCGGGATGAGCCACACGTCCTCATTTCCAGCAACCCCCAGAAAATTCCATTGCTCGCTCGATGGCCGAGTCGCCCTGCCTCCCTCTTGGGGAAACGGCCTGTCGAACACCACTAGAACTGCTTCATCAGGGTCGAGGTCATCATCTCCATCGTTCCCGTGAATCACGACTTCCCATTCCCCTCCCTGGTAGCGAAAGGCATGATCCACGTGGATTCGCTTTAGGAGCGTCCCAGCTTGCACCCCCTGAACCAAGAGAACCGTAATGAGGGCCAGCCAAATCGGCCTACCAAATTTTTTTCCTCTGATGGAATTCCAATGATTATTCATCAATTACGCATCCTCTCGTAAATTCGGAGGCTCGGCAAAGTTCTCCCCGGCCTCGATTCGTTGCTTAACGTCGCTGGCCTTCCACGTCTCGACGTGCCCGTCTATAAAAAGATAATTCGCAGATCCCCTAGAGTGGTCATTGTCTGGCCGGCCGGTTCGATGCCGGTCTGGCTGGATATCCCTCAAGACGTTCTCCCAGCTTCTCGTCCAGCCCCGCGAGTGCGTGTGGTCCATCGTAGCTTCTACCGTCTGCTCTTCAGAGACAATGAAGGCCATCAACGTGCGGGCGGGCTCTTCTATGCACTGCATGTTGTTGCATGGAGAACTGAGCTCCTCGCCAAAAGGGCCAATCTCAGGCACAAAGATATAACTGTTGAGGATGTAGCTTGTCCCTCCCCGCTCCAGTCGTTCCTCTTTATACGGATCTGCTGGGCAAAGGCGCAGTTCATCGTAGTTGGGACCCATTTCGTCTTCTAGCGCGGCAATCCAAGCCTTGTTCACCGCTACCGTATGAGTCGTTTCTGGGAAGAACCCATTGTTGTTTACCGCATGAGCCGTCAGGGCCACACCAATCTGCCGCATATTATTGGCGCAATGAACCTGTTTGGCTCGAGCAAGACCAGCAAACACAGCACTTGCACCAAGAGCAGCAAGAACAGCGATAATGGCTACCGCCACCAGCACTTCTACCATCGTGAAGCCACGCGTCCTCATCTTGCCCTGTAGCTCACGGGCCTCCTTCAGGACGCCTCGCTTCTATGCTCTCCTCCTACGTAGAGTTGCAAACGCTCCTAACGCAAGCAGGATGACCGAGGAGGGCTCCGGCACCACGTTGAAACTCACCGTGAAATCAGTGCCAGTCTCGACACCATCGACAGTTGTCCCAGAACTGTTAAAGGTCACATCGTAGATGCCCTCTTCGCTGAACCCCATGTTGAAATGGTAATGACCCGGCTCAAGTGCCAGAGCGACTTCATTAGCAGCAGTAGAGCCCAATGCGCTTGACATGAGGACACTATCTCCGCCGAAAGCGTCGGTCGACCAGAGTGAAAACACACCCGGCCCAGAGACATCTACCAAACTCAAGGTTACCACATCATCCAAGAGCAAACCCGGGCTGATCTCTTCGACCGCTAAGCCGACCCAAGGGCTTCCCTGAGCGGCCGCGAGGCTCTCGTCCTGCGCAAGAACATACACGCTTGAAGCTCCGGAATCTGCGATTCCAGCTCCTGGAAGAGTTGGCCCGGGAACACTTAGGGACAGCGCGTCGATCTCATACTCCTCTTCAGTAGCTTCCTCCCCATCGATAATTGGGTGGTTATCTCCCTCATGGTCGTGGTCGTGATCGTGATCCTCTTCGCCCTCGTGGTCGTCGTCGTCCTTGTGCTCCTCTCCCTCATGCTCTCCTTCCTCTTCGTGGAAGTGGAAGTGTGGATCCCAATCTGTTCCGTCGAATCCGATACCAATATCACCGTGCCCAGATTGCCACAAGGCACCCAGAGACCACTGACTCGCCAAAAGACTTAAAACGCAAACCGAGCTGAAGAGAGATTTCATGTGTTAATGCAAATTCTTCGCAAGAGTTACCTATCCGCTGATGTTATCAAGTGCTAATTGCGATTTTTTTGCGTTTAGTAAAGGGATACCCACAATGATACCGGGACCGAAACCTTCTTTTAGTTTGGGGGACTTCTTCTGGTCACTGTGGGACCACTTAAAATCAACGAATTACGACTACACTTCTTGTGAAATCCACCGATACCCTGTTAGCTCGGATTGAGATGATAAAGTGCGTGGCTATCACGATGGCCCTATTAACTACATGCTCCTTGCAATCTTTGGTGCGAGGGCAGGACCGTGAATACCGGCGCGGTGGCGAGAATATTCCCAAGGTGGGCAGCTTGGTGCCCAATATCAGCGTATTTGACGCCGAGGGGCGCAGCTTCGCTCTACGAGAAAAACTCAAGGGCAGGCATGCGGTAATCGTCTTCGGCTGTCTGACATGACCCCCCTTCCTTCGTAACGTCTCCGGTCTGGAGGCTATCCATCATGACTACCGGGAGAAGAGTGAGGAATTGGATTTCTACTACGTCTACAAATCCCTTGCCCATCCGGAACGTGACCGACTCGTCCAACCCATAACAATCGAGGAGAGACTCAAGCATGTCTCTGCAGCCCGCAGGCAGCTCGATACGAAAATCCCGTGGCTTGCAGACACCATGACGAACGATCTGAAGCATGCATTCGGGGACAGACCCAATTCAGAATTCGTTATTTCTCCGGAAGGCAGGATTCTAGTCTCCCGAAGCTGGAGCGACCCTGAAACCCTGAGAGCCGACTTGGAAAAGCTCATCGGGAAGACCAAGACCGTCACCTCACCATCTGACCTGAATCGAAAAATCAGGTCCGCCCCGACAAGTAAGATCGCCAGCGGTGTCGTCCCTCGGACGGAAAAACCAGAGGGAGCAATGGCCGTAATTGTCCGCCCCGTCTCTCTAAAGCCCGACAAGAAGCAGGCGAAGGAAACATTCTATGTCAAACTCCGTGCCGAGGCCGACCGGGAACTGATGGACCGGGGAAAGGGGAAACTCCATATCGGCTTCCACCTCGACCCTGTCCATACGGTGCACTGGAATAACCTTGCAGATCCTCTCCGTTTCGAATTCAAGACTCCCAAAGGAATTAAGATGAGCGCCAGCAAAGGGTCCGCCCCTAAGGTCAAGGCCCCCTCGGACATTGATCCACGCGAGTTCCTGATCGAGGTCGATTCCAGCTCTGGACGAATTGAGCAACCTCTCGAATTGGAAGTCTCCTATTTTGCCTGTGATGACGAAGAAGGATGGTGCCGGGCCGTCACTCATCGCTACGAGATAGAACTCAGGCGTGACCGGGATGCCGGTTCAGTACGATCTCCCGGAGGAGGCAGGGGTTTTGACAGACGCCAGCGGCCCGGCGGGCGGGGAGGTTTCGGCCAACGCCGCCGACCTGATGCAGGACAGATGCTGGAACGAATGGATACCAACGGAGACGGGGTCATCTCCCTTGAGGAGGCACGCGGACCGATGGCCGAACGCTTCAAAATGATGGACACTGACGAAAACGGTCTCCTCAGCAGGGAAGAGCTACAAAAGCACTTCGAACGCCGAAGCACCCCCCGTTAAGCCTCCTTGAACCTATCTGGTCTTCAACTCCGGCAGGGGGCCATCTCCTGTAGACTCGCCTCCGAGCATCCATGCCAAGTTGAACCGGGCCATGTGGGCACCCTTGATCGGGTCGTGCTCATAGAAGAGATAGATCCATCCTTCCGAGGCAGTCTCCGCCCGACCGGCGGCAAGCGATGAGTAACCACTTCGACCAGCGTCCACCAGCCTCTTGAGAGGCCAGGTCCGCCCACCGTCAAAACTCGCCCATACCGTGACTCTCTCCCGATGCGAGGCGTCAGTATCGAGGTTACTGAAGATCAGGACATCTCGCTCTTCTAACGGCAAGCGCGTCAATCCTCCCATGCACCCGTAGGTCCTCCCCTGATCCCCGTCCGGCAGGACTTCTATGATGCGCCATTTCTTCCACGTCACCCCCCCATCATCACTCCACGCCTCCCGCCGTCGTTTATTCCGCGGCCGCTCAGACCAGTGCACCCGCGAGTTATAGTAAATGCGCCCATCCGACAACTCCACAAGAGTCGCTTCCCCCGTCCCCTTTTCAGGAAAAGGCCTGCTCGTCTTCCATGACTTCCCCCCATCGTCACTGTAGATGGCATTGGTGTACTGCAAGGGCCATTCCGCGCCACCTCCATTGGGTCCGTAGTAGCGAGTAGGTCGCAGCAGGCGCCCCTTATGCTTCCCATGAAGCAGCGTGATACCGTGTTCATTCATGTGCATGGAAGGCGTATTACCGTTTACGTCCTTCCCGATCACCGTGGCCTGAACCTGCCACGTCTTACCATCATCCCGACTGCGATACACAGTCAATGGTGCCGGCGGTTGCCGGTCCTCGACGAAGACGAGGATATCCCCTGATTTTTCATCAACCGTTGTCCCTCCACCATGATATCCCTTCCCAGAAACCACGATGGCATCTTTCCACGCCCTGCCTCCATCCTCACTCCGGCGCACCACTACCCCGTCATTGCCCCAGACCGAAAGCACCGTGCCCCGGGCAGTCACCACCACATTGGGATAGCGCTGGTCATCGAACAGGCGCTGTTTTTCGAAAACTGGTTTTCCAAGGAACGCTTCCAACCCGTCATCGGCACGGGAGGCTCCCGATAATCCAGCAAGAACAAGCAGGGAAGAAACTATCAATCGAAACAGGTTCATTTCTGCCAACACGTTGCTCCTTCCGACTTTTTTATTCCATCTCTTTCGAACCCTACGAAAATCAGGAGATCGCAGGCGGTTCTCGCTGAATCACGCGGCCCTGTCACCGATAGTATTTCACCTGGCGCGGTTTAACTCCCAGCTTCTCGTAATTAAACCCGGCCTTCAGTGGGTTATAATCGCCGATGATGGCAATCGATCTGTCCGCCTTGATTGCTTTTTCCATACCTAGCCCCCAGTAGACGGCGTTTACCGTAATTCTTCTCACTCCTTCATTTTCCAAGTCCATCGCGGAGCCCATCGTAAAATGAAATATTCTGGATTTCAGACCCTTGTTCCCGGTCCATGTTTTCGTCCATGCAACAGGTAATGGCTCCTTCTTGGTATTGGGTGGAGCGTCCTTCTCAAGATTTATCAATGGCTGACCGAGGACCAAGGACTCGCAATCTTCCGGGAAGGGATGCTTATCATTATGGCATCGATAGACGTCGGACGTTCCCCAGATATCCCCAACTCCGGTGAGAATAGGATGTTTCCTCTTCTCAGGAACGATCACCCCACGTGTTGCTTCACGATGCCACCCCCCGTGATGCCCCATGAAAGTGCCACCCAACAGCGCACGCAGGGAAACATTTCTACCTCCTTTCCTGTATTTGAGGCCACCCCAGAAACCATGATTGGCAGTTCGCAGGGCGATGAGCGGTTTTCCTGAATCAAAGTAGTCATAGAAATGCTGCATCTGAGCTTCAGGAAGATGCATGAAACGCGAGATCCAGATCACACAATCTGCCTTTTTCAGGTGATCAAGACCCGGGATATTATGGCGTTTTTCTTTATCCTTAAACGGTGCCGGCATCGTTGGGTCGACTTCCCCTTTTTCATTCACTGAAAACAGAACGGTACAATCAAATCCATGATGAATGGAGAGAACCTTTGCCAGCATTGGCATGGATTGTTCACTGCGGTATTCCTGCTCAGCGGCAATCAGCACAACATGCTTCCCCCTTCCCGGCCCATTGGACCCTGGATAGGTTAACCAAAGGTGATCATGAAGGTCGCCCGGAGCAGGATTTCCCTGCTGGGCGTCCAAGTCATTAAACAAAGAAGTATAAAGCAGAAGCAGTGGAAACAAACGGATCATCTTCATTGGAAGAATAGGTTTTGCGGTCTAGTTCATTCCGACGAGCGCATCAGCAAAGGCTTTGCCGATCTGCCCAAGAATCTTGGCTGATCCCAGATAGTGATAGGCCGCATTGGAGACACCCAGTTCCAGAATCTGTAGCTCTTCCTTGGTAAACAGCTTGGCGTTAAAATCAGCGAGGGCCTTATCACGTTGTTCCCGGTTGAGTGATTCATCCTTTGAAAGCTCGCGGCGTTTGGCGTTGATCTTGCCGCGGCGATCGACCAGTTCGGAGAGCTCTCCATCCCAGTAATTTTCTGTCCGCACGGCGGTAACGTTACCCCTGAATTCTGGCAGGTTGGCTGGCGCGGCCATAGCCTTACGAAATTCACCGTGAATATCAGCGTAGCGTTTCTGGTCCGGCCCATACTTGGCAATGGGCCCACCCGCACCCATCACTCCGATCACAAACGGCAACTTCGGAGCGTTCAAATCCTTACGCACGTCGCGTATGAAATGCGCGAGATTCCGGCTGTAGGCATCGTAACTTCCCCCCTGTCCCCGTGAAGGATAGGTTCCCGCATCAACCATATCGTTCCAACCCTGAAACCAGACAAAACCCGACAACTCGTAGCCGGACTTGGCATCGTAATCTGGATACACGCGTTGGATGTCACCGAGAACCTTGCGGATATGCTTAAGCATGGCCCGGTAATACACCCCTGTAGAGTTGATCTTTTCCTGACGCACCTCCGCGAGATTTCTGTCTCGCTTCTTGAAATTCTCGAGTTGCTTGTCGTTGAAAACATAGGGACCCGCACTGGGTGGCCGGAAGTCCGTGTTCAGCGACTTGCCGCCCCATGCAGTCTTGATTAAAAGGACTGTCTCTCCGACGTGCTTTTGCATGGTGATACCGAAAGTCAGCTCTGGACCGATCTTGGGGTCACGGCCACCCGCACCATAACCAACGGTGAGCTTCCCCTCCTTGACCCCGGATTCCTCGGCCACCTCGATGGATGAAATCCAAATCTGATCATGAACCTTGGCCGATCCATCGGCATTCTGAATCGCCTTAAGTAAGGGCACCGTTTTCGCATCCATTGCCAGGTGCCCCAGGGTTCGCTCAGCCGCATGCCCCTGCATATTCGATTGGCCAACCAACAGGTAGACTTTCAGTGGCTTGGCCGACAACGAAAACGAGACGAACAAAAGGGATGCAAGAATGGTCAGGATTACTTTCATGGTTACGGTAAGTTACCGGGAGCGACGTCGGGGTAGTTGCAAGCCGAAAGCAGGCCGAAAATCCACAGAGCGATTATCGTCAAACTCTCGAATCATCATGCGCTTAGAAAGGACTTGATAGGACCAGTCTGACCATGCCCGAACTTGCTGAGACCCGTATCAAGTGCACCGTAGTGCTCAACGGGGTTACCATAAGCGTTGAGAAGGGTGGTGTAAAAATTGCCAAGCGTACTGTGACCTGGCTGTCCGTAATTCGGCAGTCGAATGTAGCGGCGTCGAAGATCGACGCGGGCGTTGTCACCAGAAACAATAATGAACGGGTATTCCCAGCCATGGCTATGATGCGTCTCACCTCCATCGGGAAAATAAAAGACCATCGTATTGTCGAACATTGTGCCATTACCCTCGGGTACGCTCTTGAGTCGTTTGACGATGCGATCAACGAGCGTCATGTGATGCGTGCGCGCGAGCTCGCGAATAGTCTCCGCATCGAGGCCGCCAATACTCTTACCGTGACCGACATCGTGCATATTGACCTTCTCCCCCTCGATGCCAGGAATACCCGTGTAACGGTGCCCGAGTTCGTCAACGGTAAAGGCCACGACATTAGTAAGGCCTGCAATCAATGCCCCTAGCAGGACTTCGGTGTGACCAATCTGCCGGTCAAACGTGCTCACTGCCGGATCCAGATACTTGGCATCAAGCTGGGGAACATGCTTGCGGATGGTGCTGGCCATCGCATCGATCTTCCGGTTGCGCTCACGTATGGCCTCTACGGAATCTGCGTAGTTCTGCACCTTGGCTTTCTCAATTCCGGCCAATGAGTCAGCAATGCTGCCCTCGTTACCCGCAATAAAATCAAGTACTCCGCGGTCGAGTTGATACTGAGTGCGTGCCTTGGGATCATCAGAGACGGACTTGAAGAGCTCCTGCAAGGCCACCCGGGGCGAACCAAACGCATAATTGGGCTGTTGCGGTCCCCTTGCTGAAAACCCAGTAGCGACCCCATCGAGACTGCCACGTGCATTACCTCCACCAAGCGGGAAGCACGCCAGCTCAATGTGACCAGCGGGAGACGGAAACAACTTGGCCAACTCGAAATCGACCGTGGCCCACTTTATGGAGCTGGGACGCTCGTTCGCCTTGAACACTCCAAGCGCTGAGCACCATGAGTGATGCCCTGTCGTGCACATCTTGCCGGAAACTCCCTGCAGGATGGTCAGGTTTTCTCGATGCTCTGCCAACGGACCGAGCCACCTGGGCAAATCGTGCCCATCAAGGTCCGCATCAATAGCCTCTTTACGCTTCTCACACTCCATCGCCTTTTTATCAAGACTCGGGGGAACACACACGCGGGGCCACAGACCGTTACCTCGGTGCATGAAGATAAATCGTGTTGGTGGTCTCGATGAAGTAGCGGCAAGCGAAGGCGTGTTCAGGGCTGCCAGCGCCCCGGCACTCAATAGGGATCGTTTAAGAAAATCTCGGCGATGGGTCATAATTCCTGCTTGTTGTGTTTACGATAGCGGAAAGAGTCCGAAGTTAAAAGAGACAGAATGACAGCTTTAAAACTTCCCTTGCTCTCAAGATAGGCCTGATCCGCATCGATCAGAGTCCGAGAGTCCGAAAGCATCTCGTTGCGCCCCATGTAAAAGCGGAATGCATGACGAATGACACTCTGGCGCACTCGATCGGATTGGGAAAGACGGTCTATCAGGTCAAAGGGACCGGCAACCTTGCCATCAAGAACGGGATCGCCTGAACCTGTGAGCTCACCAAGTGTGCTAACCGGCCTCGTCTTGTAGGTAGTGGCACCATTCTTCTTGCTGGGTTTGGCCAGCACATGCTCCTCGTACTCCAACGGCTCCTGGAGGCGATAACGGCCAAAATCGTCAAAAACCTCAAAAGGCAACCCCAGTGGATTCATCTGCCGATGACATTTTATACACTCAGCCTTCTGGGTAACTGTCTCGACTCTTTCGCGAAATGTCTTGTGTGGGTCTTCCGGGACCTGAGCATCAACGGTGATTGGTATATCCGGCACGCGTCCAGCGAGGAGCTTTTCCCGAATCCAGCGCCCCCGCTTGATGGGATCGGTATGAAAATTGGACGAATGGGCAATAAGCCAGGCCGGATGGGTAAGTAACCCTTTCCGATTCAGGATCGGAAAGGGCTGTTCGACCGGGTAATCCCAGAATTCTACATCATCCAATCCCTTATAGTTTCTAGACTCTACTCCCCCGTAGCGGAAAGGGTTCGGAGTAGGCGGCAGACTGTAGAACACCGAGTGATTGTAGTAGTATCCGTGCGCAAAGGAAGGCGTGGTAAATGGAGTAAGTCCCTTGCCAATTGTTTCCCCCCAGAAATACATGTGGCGAATGAATTCCCGTTTTGACTTTGCGCCTAATACTCGAACGGATTTCTTGGTCTTCAGATATTCCTGGTTATCCTCAATGACCTTCTCAGGATTCCTCTTCCAGTCCTTGTCCCTGAAGTAGTGGTATACTTCCGTCCATTCCTCAATGACCTTGCGGCCTGTCTCGTTGTCCTTGTCGTGATAGACGAAAAATTCGTTGGTGCTCAGCAGTCGCCGGAAGACATCCTCGTCCTGCTCAAGAATCCTATCGACAATGCGGTCGGCTTCCTTCACCAGAAATCCCGGCGTTCCAGCTGTGCCCCGTGAAGGGTTTTGCCAATAGCCATCACTTCGCGGGACGTCCTTAAATATTTTAATGGCATTGGGATACCCAAAGAATTCACGAAAAAATCGGACCTGCTTTGGATGCGTGCTCTGATGCGTTCGCATGTTCTTGCCATTCAGGCTGGGATCAACTGGCCCGGCAAACCTCTGATCATCCTCAAGCAACCTCAAAACTTCTCGCCGGAAATCTTCCTTGGAGGAAAGCCTTCCATTATCAGCAGCCTGCAGGAGGGCGTCATCAGGACCCCGATCTCCCAGCGCGTAGGCAATAGCATTGGCCGCTTCTCGCGGGGTCAACTTCTGCCGTTCATCATTATCTGGCTGACCGTCGCCAAATTCCATGCGGTAAAGGAATTCCGATTCCAGAAGCACAGCCGTCAACATCTGCTGCAACCCTCCAATATTGCCTCCAACTTCAATGGAAGTGCGAAGAAGTGACAGATATTTTTCCATTTCTCGATCCGTTGCTCCTCTTCGGAGGACAAGCTCGAACTGGCGCTGAATCGCCGCCGACATCTCCGATCTGGTCGGCATCTCCTCCTTGAGCACAATCGCCTCAAAAACCGGGTCAGTCTCCCTCGGATACCATCGGTCCTGAGCATTCAATGCTCCCAGTAACAATTCCTTCCGGGGTGTCTTGAGTTGTGCCGCAAAGATTTGCTTCCCGGCAATCCACTTGGCATTGCTGAGCATCACAAGCAAGTGCCCCCCGTCAAGAGCGGTCACATCGTAGTCACGCACTCCGGAATGATCGGGCAGGATAAAAGGATTGGTCACCCCATGAAACTTGCGCGTCCTGAAACCAGACCGTTCGTGCCCATCCATCCGAAACACATCCATGATCCGCTCGTGGAATATCTGAGGACTTAACAGCCACCTCCTCGCTGGTGACCAAGCCTTCTCCTTTACCACGCCACTGAAGAGCTTGTCGTGGTCAACATAGTTTCCGTAACCCGGGTAACGCAGCTTCTCCTCCAGGCGGGAAGCATTATGTTTACCCAGTTCTTCACCTACCCACGCCATGATGAACTCCCGGTCTTCCTCGCTTGGCTGCTCCTTTTTCCTTGGTGGCATTTGCTTCAGGAAAAGTTGCTCCTGAATACGATTGAATAGCTCGAGCCGTGCTTCCAGTGCCATACCTGCCAGGTTGTCGAGGCGCACATCGCCCTTCTGCGAATCTTCTCCATGACAGTCCATGCAGTACGCTTCCAACAGGACCCTGGCCTTCGGAGAGACATCCTGAAGGATGTCTGCTGCCAAGGCAGGTCCGCCCACCATGAACCAGGTGATGGTGGCGAAGAAGGAAACACGAAAATTCATTCTGATCGCTGTGATAATTGTGCCAGCTCAACGGCAATGTCCTTCAGGCTCTTGGGCCATTCTTCGAAGGTAATACTCCCCGCCCCGGGAATTTCTGGAACAGTGATCCCCTCAACAAGAGATTGCGCTGGCTGTGCATACAGGAACTGTACCTCCGACTGACCATAAGTCCCGGGTAAACTCCGGGCATAGATTTCCAGCTCAGCAGCATATTCCCCGGGATTTTCGCCAATGTTGCTTTCGGAAGGAACCCAGATGACGCCAGCCACGCCCATGGGTGTAAGAGGGCTGACATTCCAGTTATAGGCATAGGTTGGAATCGTGTCCGGGGCCACCGTGCCACGCTTTCCTGCTTCCGGAAACGCGGGTGCCTGGAGGGGAAGGCTCGGGCTCGGGCTTCCGGCGTCGCTGATGGTCTTGACGAAGGCTTGCACCTCCACGAGGTGCCCGTCGGCGGCCTTCTTTGCGATATTCGTCCCTGGAAACTGCAGGAACAACTCATCGAGTCGGTCCTTGAAAGAAGGGTTTTTCACATCCTTCACACCATGGAACGAGGTCCAGGACAACGGAGAGGCGAACTCTCGATTACGCCCTCCCCGCCCCGCTGACATCGTGATAAATCCCTGCGGGATACCAGGTCGGTTCAAGGCCCTGGCAAACTCATAGGCAAACATGGTGACCCCGCTGCCTTCCTTGGAGAAATCAGCGCCCAACCAATGGGAGCGGTATTTTCCACTGCCAGTCTCAAAACGACGCTTCCTCGGGGTGGGGAAGCTGCTGGACTTGGTCTTCCTACAGAACTCCCTCACCAGCGGCATTGTCTTGGGCAACTCGATCTCCTTGGCACGCCTGTCGTAAGGCCACTCAGTGGACAGCAGCGTGCTCCCTGTCAGATACCAAACGTCCCCGATAAGAATATCCCTGACCGTGCGGTTAAAACCATGGCTGGACTTGACCTCGAGTATGATCGGTTCAGCCGAGGCCTTCCTTGCCGGGAAGGTCACTGACCACTGCTCCAGGTCATTGGGAGAGGCGTTTTGTGCAACCCCATCCAGGGTGACAGTCACCTTCACACCCTTGTTCGCGTGCCCCCAGATCTTGATCGGATTATTTCTCTGCAGAATGACTCCATCCCGGTAATACTCCGCCACCTGCAGAATGGGATAGTCGGGGTCTGTCCAGCGCGCATACTTTTCCTTCAGGGCTGCCGCTTTTTCGAGGTCGTCCTCTTCAAAGATGAACTCACCGTCGATCGCAGCGAAGGGAGTCGCCGGCAGCCCGGCTCGGTTGTAGAGGTTGGAGTTCTCGGGCACGGCACTGTAGGCATATTGCACCCCGATCGGGGCAGGCACCTTTGCAGAGGTGACCACCACGGTTTCCCCGACGATCTTCGCCTCCGCGCCGTGCCACTTCCTGTCTTTGCCACAAAGCCGGAAGTGATTCAGCTTTGCTCCCGGGGTGGGCTTGGCGGGCTCGACGAACTTCCCCGGTTCCCGGCGGTCCTTGGCCATTCCCTTGCTGCCCACCATCAAGCCACCAAAGAGGCTTTCCTTCTCAAAGGAGACCTCCACCTTTTTTCCTTTCACCTTGTATCCGCTGTAAATCGGACCGGTAAAGGCAACGTCCTTGCCGTATTGTTTGGCGAGGGCCCATCGGGCCATCCGCATCCCGGGATGCAGTTTGTTGTAGTAGTGGATGCCTCCGGGATTGGCCGAGTTGAGATCGGATTGCACGACCATCCCCACGTTCTCGCGGTTATTGGAAAAGTACATGTGCTGAACCTGGCGGATGTCGGCAAATCCGACGTTCTCAGGGTCAGGAGACCCGTAGGGCTGCATCTGCGTGAAATAGAAGGGCATTCCGGGCATCTCCCAGGCATCCCTCCATCCCTTGACCAGGGCTTCCATCCTCGCTGCATAGATCCTGCCATCCCCGCTGTTGCTGGTCCCCTGACACCAGATGGCACCGCGGATTGCGTAGGGAATCACGGGAGCAATCTTGCCATTGAAGAACTGGGAAGGACCGCGCCACATCCCGGCGATCCCGGGCAGACTGGGGCGAGCAGACACCTTGCCGCCTTTCTCTGCTGCATGACCCGCCACATCCTGCCACGCTTTCAGGTCGGCGTAATACTGCTCGAAGGCCTTGCGGCCTTGCCCTGTAAGTGGATCCGCATCGTGAATGAGGTCTTTGTCACCCTGAAGTCTCGGGTGCGACTCAATCGCTTCGCGCTGGGCGAAAGCCTCGATGCGGGTGTTGCTGTGGGCGCTGAGCAGGATCCCAATGGGCACGTTCAGTTCCCGGTAGAGTTCGTGGGCGAAGGAAAGAGAGAGGGCTGAGAAACCGCTCGCGGAGCTGGCTTTCTTCCAGCCTTCCTCGGAAGTGGCCTTCTTCTGTGGATACAGGGCGGACACTGTGTTGATGTTAATTTCCCGTATGGGCACGTCCTCCTTGGATGAGG